>CAYXGP010000165.1:0-19240 GCA_964464515.1 uncultured Enterobacterales bacterium | reverse complement strand
GGCCAGGGCGACGCAACATCGCCCCATGGTGCAAAGCACCGGGCTAGACCTGGCCCCACGGGCAGGCGCTCAGACGAACAGTATGAGAGGATGTCAAAGACGACGATCAAGCGGGGCTATAACACACCTGGGTGTCACGCGATCCGCACCACCGATCGGTATCCCGCCGCCTCTCACCCGCCAAGGAGAGGGGCGATCTCACAGGGCCTGGGTTACCGCCGGTGCCGATGGGCTCCATGGTCGAAGCGCTGTTTTTCAACCTGGACTTCGTCCAGAATCTCCTGTCGGAGCTGGTCGGCATCGTCGTCACGCTGTTCGGCGTCAACTACGTGCTGCGGCGCGTGGAGGCCCGCCGGAACACCGATCTCCGCGCCAAGGCGCTCCAACGCGCGAGCGAGATCCTCGCCAAGCCGCTGGGGCACATCCACGCGGTGATCTGCCGCAGCGAGGACGTGCGGCCGCGATCCACCCGGGTGCTCTCGGAGCCGCCGGACGACCTGGACTTCTTCCAGTCCTATGAGGGCCCGGGCCTGGAGCGTCTGCACGATCTCAGCGAGCGGCAGGTCCGGCAGTTCCTCGAGACCTTCGTGAAGTGCCTGGAGAACATCGAGCAGCTGTTCGCGCAGTTCCAGACCATCCTGACCACCCAGGATCTGCGCATGCTGCTCTCGCTCACCGATCACCTCGACACCTACGTCGCCAAGGTCCGGTTCGCGCGCGACGAGAGCGCGGCCGTGAGCTTCCGGCAGCTCCGCGAGGTCATGCAGCGGGGATCGGAGGCGAGCCTCGACGCGGTCATCAACCGCATCCACCGCACGCGGGTGTACTGCTCCTACCGTCTGGTGGAGGAGAGCGCGGAGGCCGTGGGGTTCATGGAGGCTCGCCGCATCTGGAGCTCGATCGATCGGGAGCGCTATCGGCGGTTCATGCAGTGGACCCGTCAGCGGGCGCGGGGGAGACCGCGCGTCCCGGGACACCTGCAGAATTCTCGGACCGAGCGGAGCGGCTGATCGCCAGGTCGCGCAGTCGATCGAGGACCGCCGCGGGCTGTTCGGACGAGAGATCGCGCCACCCGTAGGCGTCGAGGACCGCTCGATCCACCGCAGCTGCTAGCGCGCGGAGGCGGGCCAGCGATGGGTGCGTCGGCAGTGCGTCTCGCAGACGGGCCAGCGACCACCGGTGGTCGGTCATCTGTGCGATCCGCTCGGTATCCAGCGCTCGGCCCAGCTCGGAGAGGGGGCTTCGCTCGGTCGCGGAGAGCTCCGGGAAGGGGAACGTGCGAAAGCAGCGGCTTGGGGTGTAGTTGATCTGCACGCCGCGCGTGGAGCTGAGGGCGCGCGCCCACGCCTCATGGACCCCCGACTGCAGCACCGCGAAGTCCGCGTCGTCGGCGCCGGTCACGACCGCCAGTTTGTGGTTGAAGACGATGTCGGCTGGCATCCAGACCCACACCAGGTGCTTGGTGATCAGCGGCACCACCAGGCAGCGCGTCTGACCGGCCAGCGCGCCGGTGAGCGCCGGGCGATCGCGCCACCACCACCACCAGCGCCACGCGGCCACCTCGGGGCTGCGGTGAACCCGCTCCGGCCGCACGCGTCGCTCCACGATCTCCATCACCCGCGGCCACGCGCGTGCCTCCGCCTCCTCCCTCCTGCCGAGCGCGATCACGCTGGCGCGGGGCTGCAGATCCCAGGCCGACAGCAGGTCGGCGGCGCCCATGTAGGGTCGGATCACCGCGCTGTAGCGGGGCTCCTGCGAGAGGATCTCCTCGCGAACGGACAGCGGGGTGGAGCGCGGATCGCCGTCGCGGAAGAGGAACCCCAGCCCCTTCAGGTCGCAGCCGATGAAGCAGCGCCGGTGCGAGGGCTGCGCCGGCGGAGGCTCCGACCACCGACGGGCGCTCAGATCGGAGGCGATGTGCGGGACCAACGCTCCGTCCAGCCACCGAGGGCCGGTCCACTCTCCTGCGTACAGGTGGATGAGCGAGACCTGCACGCCGGCTGCACCTGGCCAGGGCATGCGCGAGACCGCCCGCACCAGCGTGCCGTCCGTCAACGACGCGAGACCGCTGCTGCGGGTGTCCCCCTGTCCGATGGTGGTAGGCATCACCAGACCCAGGCTGCCGCCGCGACGCAGCAGGCGCCACGAACGCAGCAGGAAGTGGGCTGCGAGATCTGCGTTGCCGCTGATCCGGGGGTGCGCGCGGCGAAGCACAGCGCGGTAGGCGCGTCCGTGCTCTGTGGAGATGCGCTTGCCGCCGAGGAACGGCGGGTTGCCCAGGACGGCGTCGAAGCCGGGGGGATTTCTCTGGAACAACATGGGGAGCACCGCCCACCAGTCGACTCCTTCGCTGTCTGGTCTCCAGCTGTCTCTGCGCAGCTCTGGCGCGGGGACGCGCAGCGCGTCTCCCACCAGGATGTGATCTGCGCAGAACCTCGGCGTCAGGGTCGGGTCGCCGACGGCCAGCCAGAGGCTCATGCGGGTCAACCAGGCAGCCACCGGATCGCGATCTGCGCCGAACAGACACCTCTCAGCGATTCTCCGGCGCGCGGAGCGGAGAGCCGCAGGGGCATCCGAGTTCGCGAGGCGTGGGGCGAGAAACCGGAGGGCTCCGAGGAGGAACGCGCCGCCGCCCATAGCCGGATCGCAGATTCGGAGCGCGGTGATGTCTCCGTCCAGCAGCGGCTCCAGGGTCGGGGTCGTCACCTGATCGACCAGCGCCGCGGGGGTGAAGTGAACCCCCCACCGTCGCGCGCCTGGGCCCGGGACGGTGGTCCAGCGTCCGGCTCGCGCGCGCGCCTGGCGGCCGACGAGGTGTTGGTGAAAGGTGCCCAGATCTGTGACGGTGGGCTGGCCGATCTTCGCCAGGGCGATGGTGAGCGACCGGCGCGACAGGCGCGCGCGCGGCTCCGAGGAGAGGCTGAGCAGGTCGGCTCCCCACCATCGATCGGCTGCGCCGGCCAGCGCTCCAAGGGCCTCCGGGCCGGGTGTGCGTTCCAGCATCAACAAGCGGAGGTGGAGCGGAGGGGGGAGCAGCTTGCCAGCGCGCGCGCAGCGGAGCGTAGACAGCCCCAGGACGATCCCTCCGACGCCCTGATGGATGCGCTCAGGAGAGAGGTCCTGGCTCTCCTCGGGAAGGCCTTCCAGGAGGGCCGCGGTCGCTCCGTCCGCGCGGTTCGTCACAGCAGGGAGACGAAGACCACGGTGAGCGCGATCTGCCCCAGCCACCGTCGCCAGCCCTCGCGGAGCGCGCCGGCCACCACCAGCGGGCCCAGTCCGCCCATCGCGCATCCCGCCATCATCGCGAGGGGCAATTCGTCTCCACGCAGCGACAGCGCGCGGTCGAGCGTGGCGGCGAGCAGCACCGCCGAGCCGGAGCCGCCGAGGAGGGTGGAGATCAGCGCTGCAGCCGCCGCCACGGCGGGAGTCGCCAGATCACCCAGGAACCCACCAGCCTGTTCGATGCCCAGCGCCAGTCCCTCTGGGAGCCCCGCGGCGACCCCACACAGCGCCAGGGCCGCCGTGAAGAGGGTCCAGGTGAGGGGGGCGGGCCGCAGCTCCCGGATCTGCTCGCGTCCGAGGACCGCCATCGTGACGATGCCGGCGCCCAGCGCTGGGAGTGTCAGCGCGGGCACCAGCGCCGCGAGGGCGGTGGTGGCGGCGACGGCCGTCACCACCAAACTGCCGGGCTCCGTCTGCAGATCTTCGGGTCGGGGGCTCGCTACGACGGCGCAGGCCAGCGCCAGCGGGATCAGCGTCCAGATCGGGCGGCCTTCACCAAGCAGGAGCAGCGCGGGATCGCCGACGCGCCCCAGCAGTCCCCCGGCGGCTGCGGCCAGGCTCAGGCGCGCGGCGGCGGAGCGATCGGCTGCCATGGTGGAGAGCAGCGCAGCCGCGGGCAGCTCACCGAGGAGCGCGCCGGCCAGGGGGGCGATCACGATGGGGGGGCCGGGCAGGTGAAGGGGGCCCGCGAGACGCGCGGCGACGCCGAACGCCGCCCAGCCTGCTACGAGCAGCAGAGGCCTCACCAGGTCGGCGTGCAGGGGCAGGAGCCACAGGTCCGAGACCACCAGGATGCCGCGCCCCAGCCCGAGACCGATCGCGCCGCCGAGCAGGAGCAGCGCCCACAGCACCCGCAGCCTGCGATGCCAGCCCAGCGCGCCCACCGCCGTCAGCAGCAGCCCGAAGGCGATGGCGTTCCAGCCCAGATCGGTGATCTGGCTCACGACGCCGCGACCACGGGGTTCGTGAGCGTTCCCACTCCGTCGATCTCCAGGGTGACGACGTCTCCTGCGTAGAGGGGCCCCACGCCAGCAGGCGTGCCGGTCAGGACCACGTCGGCGGGGTGCAGCGTCATGATCTGAGAGATGAACGCGAGCAGCTCGGCCACCGGGTGCAGCATGTTGGCCGTCGTGCCGTCCTGGCGGAGCGCGTCTCCCACCCGGCAGCGGAGGCCCAGGGCCTGGGGATCGGGGATGTCGGTGGCGATCCATGGCCCCAGCGGGCAGAAGCCGTCGAAGCTCTTGGCCCGCCCGAAGACACGGTCGATCTTCTGGAAGTCGCGCGCGGTGACATCGTTGGCGCAGGTGTAGCCCAGGACGTGGTCGAGCGCCTCGGCGGTGGTGACGCGCTTCATCGCGCGGCCGATCACCACGGCCAGCTCCACCTCGTGATCGACGCGCTCAGAGCCGTGCGGCAGGGGGATCGGCGCCCCCGGGCCGATGACGGTCGAGGGTGCCTTGAGGAAGATGCGGGGATCCGAGGTGATCTCACGGCCCATCTCGCGGGCATGCTTGCGGTAGTTCGCCGCCACCGCGACGATCTTTCCGGGCTGCACCGGCGGCAGGAGGGTGACATCGGCCAGCGGCACCCGGTCGCCTGCGGGGAGCACCCGCCCGAACAGATCACCCAGGAGCGGCTGCGCGTGGTGGGGGTCGGGGAACTCCGCGAGGCGCAGGCGGCCTTCCGCGTCGCGGATCCGACCCAGCCGTGCGGGCCGCGTCATCCCAGGGCCTGCTCCGCGAGCGCCTGATCCAGCTCCGACATGCACTCGTCGGGATCGGAGGTGAACATCAGCAGCCCCCGCCACACCCACTTCTGCCACAGGTAGTCGTTGATGCGCCCCTGCGCGACCGCCAGGTGACAGCGCGGAAGCTCGCCGCCGTAGCACTGCGACAGGTCCGCCCAGAGCTGCTCGAACTCCTCCTCGTCGGGCTTGTAGCCCACGAAGAAGATGATGTTGGCGCGGATGATCTTGCGCATCGCCTTGCGCTCGTTCTTGCCGAAACCGGCGCCGGCGTAGTCATCGGTGGTCACCACCAGACGCTCGGGGGTCGTCAGCTCGCCGCGCATCTTGTAGATCAGCGGACGCTCTGCGGTGCCGCCCTCCACCGGGTCACCGCGCAGGCGCACGTCGGGCTCCAGGCCCTCGGCGGCGCAGGCCGCCTCAAGCAGCCCGTCGGTGTTGGTGGTGAAGATCCTCGGGAATCGACGCACCGCCGTGCGGTGGGCCGGGGTGGGGGCGACGCCATCCAGGCCCAGGCGCCCCGTCAGTGTGGTGAGCAGACCGACGCGGCCGTGGGCCTGCTGGTAGGCCTGCGCGCCGGAGATCACCGAGGGGATTACCGGGCCCTTGTTGCGGTTCATCGTGCCCATCAGCCGGCGGGGCTTCTTCCAGCCCAGGGCCTTCGCCAGCGCGCGATCGTCGGGGTAGTCGCGGCCGATGGCCTCGGCGGCCTCCGCCGAGAAGCGGCTGCCGACGAAGAGCACGCACTTGTTCTTCTGGATGCCTTCGACGACTTCGATGGGCAGGGTCATGGCTCCCCCGGGACGCGGGCGGGGACGGGATCAGGCAGGATGGATCAGCGAGGCTGGCTGGCGGAGACCGCAGCCTGCAGGCGAGAGCGATCGCGGACGACCGCGCCGAGCTGGCCGACGGTGAGGGCGGCGACGCGGCTGCCCAGGTCGGCGGCGGCGGGGAGGGGCCAGTCGTGCGCCAGCCCGAACAGGAACCCGGCCGCGAAGGCATCCCCGGCGCCGGTGGCGTCTACCGCCTCCACCAGATGGGCGGCGCAGCGGTGCTGCTCATCGCCACGCCGAACCAGCGATCCCTCGGCGCTCAGGGTCACCACGGCGATGTCGACGTCTTCGGCGAGGAGGCGCGCAGCCTCCTCGGGCGGAAGCCCGGTCAGCGCGCGGGCCTCGTGCTTGTTGAAGAAGGCCACATCGACGAATTCTTCGAGCAGGTGCCGCATGAGATCGGCGGTGGCCTCCACCACGAAGGGGTCGGCGGCCGACAGCGCCACGGGGATCTGCGCCTGGTTGGCGATCGCGATGGCCTCCATGGCGCGGTCGCGCATGGGAGGGCCCAGCAGCGCGTACCCGGTGAGGTAGAGCATCCCCGAGCGGCGGATGACCTCATCGAAGTCGCCTAGCCCGGCCAGGTGCACCGCCGCGCCCATGTCGGACAGCATGGTGCGCTCGGCGTCCTGGATCGACACCACCGACAGGCACTTTCCTGTGGGGTGGTCGCCGGTCTTGTGCAGGCAGTGACCGCCGCAGGCCTCGGTGAGCGCGCGCGCGTAGATGTCGCCGAGGTGGTCGCGGCCCACCTGTCCGCAGAAGCGCGCGGTGGCGCCCATCAGACCGAGGGTGGCGATGGTGTTGGCGCAGCTCCCGCCGGACTGCAGGCTCATGGTGTCTGCGCCGCCTAGGCGCTGGTAGAGCCCCTGCCAGCGCGCGTCGGGGATCATCGTGGTGCAGCCGCGAGGGAACCCCTCCTCGGCCAGCAGCTCGGTCTCGTCGATGCGGATCAGCGCGTCGATCAGCGCGCCGCCCAGGCCGGCGACGTCCACGCTCTCGGGAATGGCCTGCACGTGCCCTCCGTGGTGACCGCAGGGTTTAGCGTGCTGGCTGGAGACCCGCCAAGGGCGCTACGGGGGGGCGGGGAGGAGCCGGGGCATGCGGCGAGCGGCGGTGGCGGTCCTGATCAGCGTACTGGCGGGGGCGTGGTTCGTCCTCCACATCGAGTGGGGGCCGCTGGGCGCCGCGCTGGGTGGGGTGGCGCTGCCGTGGGTGGCCGCAGCCAGCGGGATCCTGCTGTTCGAATTCGTGCTGCGCGCCTGGCGATGGCGGGTGCTGCTGCGTCCCCTGGGGGCCAACGCTCGCACCCGCGATCTGTTCATCGCTCAGATCATCGGCGCCGCCGCCAACACCCTGCTGCCGCTGCGAGCGGGGGAGATCGCCAAGCCGCTCGTGGCCTCGCGCCGCACGGGCCACCCCATCTCGGGGGTGGTGGCGACGGCGGTCATGGAGCGCGTCTACGATCTCCTCGGCCTGGTGAGCGTGCTGGTGGTGATGGTCGCGGTGCTCCCCGAGGACCCCGGCGAGGGCGAGCTGGTGTTCAACCTCAAGCTGTACGGGGGGCTGCTGGGCGGGGTCGCGCTGGCGTGCATGGCGGTGTTCTTCGCGCTCACGAGCAAGGGCGGGGCGGCGGCGCGGGGCGTCTTCGCGCGGATCGTCGCGATCGCCCCCGGGCCGATAGCGCGACGCTTCCTGGAGCTGTTCGACGGCTTCGTGGTCGGGCTGGGCAACTCGCGGGATTGGCGCGGCATGCTCCAGGCCGGGGGCCTGAGCATCTGGCTGTGGCTGGACGGCGCGGCGGCGATCTGGTGCCTGTTCCAGGCGTTCGGCATGCCGCTGCCGTTCGGGGCGGCCTGCTTCACGGGGGTCGCCATCGCGCTCACGGTCGTGCTGCCGCAGGCGCCCGGGTTCATCGGCCCCTTTCACCTGGCGATGGAGAAGACCATGCTGCTGTGGGGACAGAGCGCTCCGGACGCGCAGGGCTTCGCCATCCTGTTCTGGGCGGTGAGCTTCTTGCCGGTGACGGCCGTGGGGCTGCTGGCGATGGCGCGGGAGGGGCTCTCACTGGGCTCGCTCACGGACCTGAACACCGTCGCTGAGAGGGCCGGTCAGGGGCACTCCAGCCAGTAGGACAGCAGGGTCTTCTCGTCGTCGGTGACCCCGCCGGCCGGCGGCATGTCGGAGTCGTAGATCACCCGCTCGATGATGCGATCCGCCCAGGCGTCGGTCTGCTCGACGGTGTCGAAGATGGCCTCCGGTGGAGCGTCGTAGCGGTCGGGGGCGGTCTCGGCGTGGCAGCCCGAGCACTGGGTCGTCAGGAACCCGCGCCCCCAGTTCTCGTAGGTGACGTCGAACGCCTCGTCGCAGTGCTCGGGGATGGGACGCTCCGTGGTGTCCGTGTTGACCGCGGCGGTGTCGTCATCCGTGGGGGGGAAGCTGCTGGACCTGCCGCAGGCCAGCGCGCCGATGAGGAGAGGAGCGAACATCCCGGCGGGCTCAGTCGGCCAACAACGCGGAGATCGGACCGATCTGCAGGTGCTCGGCGGGATCGACGTCGGCCAGAGCCAGCAGGGTGGCGCCGATGTGGTCGGGCACCAGCTTCTCGCCGGCCTCGTCGGGCTGGCCGGAGGACAGGTTGGTCGTCATGCCGCTGGCGTACTCGTCGTAGCCGCCGACCATCTGGCCCCCCGCCACCCCGCCGCCGATGAGCATGGCTGAAGTGAACGTCCAGTGCTCCTTGCCCTGGCGCGAGTTGAGCTGCGGGTAGCGGCCCATCTCAGACAGCACCACGATGACGGTCTCGTCGGCGAGGCTGGCGCCGCTGGGGGCCGTCCGCGACGTCAGCTCCTGCATGAGCGTGTCCAGCGTGCCGAACAGATCTTCGTAGTGCTGGCTCTGCACGTAGTTCGCTGAGTGGGTGTCCCAGCCCAGATCGAGGAAGCCCTTGTGACCGATGAGGCCGCACCGGGCCACCCCCTGCTCGAAGCACTTGACCAGGATGGTGGCCTTCTCGGCGAAGCTGCTCCCCCCGCCCAGGTCGAGGGACTCCGCCAGCTCGCCGAGGCGGTCGAGGCGATCCTCCGACTCCAGCGCCTTGCCCAGGACGTCCAGCGCCCGGCCCCGCCCCGCCGCTGCCACCCGCTGCGCGGCGATCTCCTGCGTGTAGCGATCCTCGATGGACATCGTGTCTTCGTCAGGCATCACCAGCGGGATGTCGGAGCTGTCGAACGCGCTGCCGTCGAGGAGGTCGGGGAGCTGGTTGTTGGAGCCCACCCGCACCACCGACGAGCCGAAGGAGTGGGTGTAGGAGGGGCCGGAGATGTGCACCATGGGCATCAGGGGATCAGCCGTCGACTCCGACGCGAGCATCGCGGGCCAGTCGTCGGCCGCTGGGAGCTGCGTGCCGGTCATCACCAGGCGCAGACAGGCGTCGTGGGCCACGCTTCTCGACTCGAACCCGTTGATGAGCGCGGTGCGCGATCCCCAGGTCTCGAAGAAGCTGCGCACCGCCGGGCGGTCCTCGGAGTCTACGAAGGTGATGCCGTTGGCCTCGGCCTCCACGGCGGTGTCCTCCATCAGGATGTTCTCTGCGTCGAACAGCGGCGCGAAGCAGTAGCACTGGTCCCAGCCCCCTTCGCAGAAGATGAACAGGAATTTGCGCTCGCCGGTGGCCTTGGCGGCGCGGAGGGAGCGCCGCGGGAAGATCAGGCCGCCGCTCAACGCCGCGGCTGAAGTGACGAACCGGCGCCGCGTGAGCCCGGGGAGTCGTCGCGTGAACGAGGGGTATTTCATGCGCTTCGCCATCAATACGTCCAGAACGCGGGGTCGCGCATCATGACCACCAGGAGGGAGGTCCAGGCCTGGGTTGGGCTCGAAGACAGCGCATGGACCTCCTGCCACAGCGCCTCGTCGAGGGCGATCTGTGTGTCGTCGGGGGTGGTGCCGTGCAGCCGGCGGTGGAGCTGGCCCAGCTCGGAGCGGAAGTCCTCGTCGCCGGGCCGGTGGATGTCAGGATCGACCAGCGTGAACAGCACGCGGCTCTTGGGGTCGTCCACCATCTCGCGCTGCACGACGGTCTGCGCGGCGGCCTGCGCGACCCGCTGGATGACGAGGCTGCGGCTGATCGTGGGATCGCGCTGCGGCTTCGTGACGTTGATGCCGTCCAGCCCCCCCCCCAGGATGCGGAAGCCCGTCTCGTCGTTGGCGAGCTGGTCGAAGCCCTCCCAGGTCCAGGTGAACGCGGTGAGATCTTCGACGGTCGCGCTGAGCTGCTCGACGCTCATCAGGCGACGGGTGGTGTACAGCTCCTCGGCCGACTCCGGGGCGTCGTCGGTGAGGCCACCCACCCGGTAGTGATCGGTGGCGACGATGGCGCGGATGAGGTCGTTCATCTTCAGCCCGCTGTCTCTGAACGACTGCTCCAGCGAAACGAGGGTGGGGAAGTCGTCCAACTCCTGCGTGCGGCGCCAGAGCGCCTCGGCCATCTGCTCGACGGCGCATGTGACGAAGCGATCGTCGGCGGCGATCATCGGGCCGAGCTGGGCGGCGCCGTCGATGGGCGTGCCGAAGTACCCCGGCGCCATCTCCAGGTAGTAGGTGCCGAGCTGCTCCCGCTCTGCATGGTAGGACGTCATCTCGGCGGTGTCGTACAGGTCGAACCACCAGAACCCGAACAGCGCCGAGGCGAGCGGATCGAGCGTGCTGTGGCAGCCTGCGCAGGTCTCCTGGGAGCGGGTAGCCTCGTTGAGATCCTCGCGGTCGAGCAGGGACGGCGCCTCGAAGGTGATGGGCCGCAGCAGATAGTCCTCACACAGCAGCAGCCGGGTGATGGCCGAGGCCCGAGAGCGATTGTAGTTGTTGGGGGTGGTGTAGTACCGCCACCACAGCCCGTTGGTCATGATGACGCCGCCGGGGGGGCGGTCGTCGGTGTAGTAGGCCACCTGCCAGCCGGTGGCGCCCTCGGGGTAGTCCAGCGGCCAGATCCCCGCGAGGGTGTCGTTGGCGATGGTGTAGTCGGCCGTGACGATGTCGGTCCATGGCAGGTCGTTCATCGCCACATGGGCCAGCAGGCGCAGCGGCTCAGCCCCCACGGATGACTCGAACACGAACTCCATGCTCTCGTCGAGGTGGTAGTCGTCCTGCGAGACGTTGAAGACGTCTGAGCGCGTGAGATACCGCTCGGCGAAGATGTCCACCAGGCGATCTTCGTAGCGCGGATCGGCCATGTACTCGTCGATCACCTCATTCAGCGCAGCTGGATCGGCCTCGACCCGCTGGAGGTCAGCGACCGTCGGCAGCACTCCGCGGAGGTCCAGGCTGAGCCTACGCAGCAGCTCGGTGTCGGACAACGGGGTGCCGTAGAACGGCGTGACGTAGGGCGGCCCGGTGTCGATGGCTCCGGGCGTGGACGTCGTGGTGTCCGGGGTGGTCGCGGGGAGGACCAGCGGATCGGCGCACGACAGCAGGGCGAAGAGGGTGTTCATTGGGCGATGGTCTCACCTTCGAGGCGGTCCAGGAGGGTGTGGAGCGCGGCGTTGAAGCCCCCGTCGGGGCAGACCTCGCCGCGGTCCTCGGCGTTCCAGAGTAGTCGGGCGCAGCCGGAGCAGTCCGAGAACTCCAGGGTCAGCCAGTAGCCCGTGGGGTCCCGGATGTTGATGGCGCCCTGGATGGCCCCGCCGCAGACCGCGCTGTCGATCCAGACGTCCGTGAGGTAGATGTCGACGGTGTCGTACCCCACGCCGCCGTCGAACTCGACGAGCGTGCTGTCTGAAGTGGTCTCGCCGACGGTGAACAGCGAGGCTTCGATGCCGTCTCCGAGCCACCCCGCGGCCGGCGGGTAGCTGTAGGTGCCGCCGATGGACGAGTGGATGTTGGTGACGCCGTCGATCACCGAGCGTTCCAGAGAGAACCCTCCGCCGCCGATGAAGGTCTGGTTGTCGGGGTCGGTCAGCTCGAATGACGCCACCATCGCCACGGCGAGGCTCGCGCCGTCCTTGCTCGACATCTCGTCGTAGATCGCGGTGCCGTAGAAGTGGTAGCCGTCAGACGTCTCGCAGTCAGAGTTCCAGACGCCGGTCCAGGTCTCGGCGTTCTTGTTCTCCCGCGTGGGGCACATCGTCTCGCTGACGATCATGAAGTCGCGGTAGGTGTTGCGCAGGTCGAAGGCGTTGGGCATCCCGGCGTTGAGGGCGTCCAGCGCGAGCGCGATGGACTCGTCGGCAGCGCGCGAGGGGTCGGCGGGCGCGGGGACATCCCAGAAGGGGTTGGTGCCCGAGGTGGTGGCTGCGGCGGTGGTGGCCGTCGTGGCTGCGCTGGTGCCCCCCACGCAGACCGTCCCGTAGCAGGGCGTCGGGTCGCTGCAGGCGAGGGCGATGAGGAGGACAGACATCGACAGGGGCTCCCGCGTTCATCATAGCCCGAGCGCCGACGGGCCGGTCGGCGCCTCTCGGCGGCATACAGCGATGCCGTGTCCCGCACCGCCTGCGCTGCCCTCGCGATGTCCCTTGTCTGGGCGATCTGCCCCGCGCTGCCCGCGTTGCTCCGCGGAGAGCTGCTCGGTCATGGGCTGACCGATCTGTACCCGTCGGTGTGGGCCCTGTGGTCCTTCGCCTCTCTTCAGGATGGCTGCCTGCCCGGCTGCCAGGAGGGCTGGCCGGCGTTCACCCACCTGCTGGCGTGGCCGCAGGGGCAGGGGCACCTGACCGCCAGCCCGATCAAGGGGCTGCTGGCGATCCCGCTCCTACCGGTGTTGGGGCTCGTCTCTACCTGGAACGCGCTGGTGATCTCCGCGCGGTTCGCCACGGTGATGTGCGCCTGGCTGGCCGCGCGCGCGGTCGGTCTGACCGGGCCGGGTGCTCTGGCCGCCGCCGCGGTCTACGGCTGCGCGCCGTTCTTCCACGGCTACGCGGTGGAAGGACTGGCAGAGGGCACCGACGGCTGGACCCTCGCGCTCCTGGCCCTCGCCCTGGCTCGGGGGAGGCCGCTGTGGGCCGCCGCCGCGCTCGCCCTCACCATCCTGTCGAGCTGGTACCTGGGGCTCTGCGGGTGCGCGCTGGCGGCGGGCGCGGCGGTCCGCGAGCGCCCTTGCGCCCTCGCGTTGCTGGGGATCCTGCCGACGCTGCCGGTGGTGGCGCTGTTTCTGGGGGCCTTCCCCGAGGCGGCTCCGCTGGACCCGTCACTCCGGGCGGCGATGGGAGCGCAGCTCACGGTGCCCACCCCGGGGGCCACAGGCGGGCTCCAGCCGTTCGCGATGAACACCTACGTCGGCTGGATCGTGGGCGCGCTGGCGCTGGCGGGGCTGCGCCACGGCGGGGTCCGCTGGGTGGCGCTGGCCGCTGTCCCCGGGGCGCTCTCGCTGGGGATCGGACCGCTGTACGAGCTGCCTGCGCTGGAGCTGATGCGGTTTCCGTACCGGTGGCACGCGCTCACGTTGTTGCTGCTGGCCCCCGCGGTCGGTCGGGTGTGTCGGGGGCGATGGGCGTGGATCATCGGACCGCTCATCGCCGTCGAGGGGCTGCTGCTCTCTGCCGTCGAGCCGATCCTGCCGGGCGCCGACCCGTCCGTGCCGGAGATCTACGATCTCGTGGACGGCCCGGTGCTGGAGCTCCCCGGGCCGCTCGCCCTGCCCCCGGGCGTGCCGAACCCCTCGCGGGAGCGGAGCCGGCAGCTCCTCTACTTCCAGACCTCCCATGGGCAGCCGAGCCCCTGGCCGCTGGACTTCAACGGGCTGGCCCCTGCGGGGTTACCTCCGCACCTCGAAACCCTCCGCTCCTGGGACCCCCGCTGGCCGGGCACAGAGCCGAAGCCAATAACACCGAGCGTCCTCGCGGCGCTGCGCGCGGACGGGGTGGGGTTGATCGTGATCAGCCGCGAAGCGCCGGGGTTGTCACCCGCGCTGATCCAGGCCGGGGCCACGCTGGTGGCGGACGACGGCGAGCGGCTGCTGTTGTCGGTGGGTGGCGAGGGGGTCCGGGCGGATTAATGGGGAGCTCCCCCGTAGACCCGAGGCCCGCCCATGGACGGCTGGCAGGCTGCCCTCGTCTTCGCCGCAATGGCTCTGCTCATCTCCGTCGGCAACGTCCTCGCGGCGTGGGTCCTGGGCGTGCGGGCGCGGCAGGACGTGCCCACCAAATTCGACACATATGAGTGCGGAGAGGAGCCCGAGGGAGTGGCCTGGGCGCGCTTCCACCCGCGGTACTACGTCATCGCGCTGGTCTTCGTGCTGTTCGACGTCGAGACCATCTTCATCCTGCCCTGGGCGCTGAACATCCGCAGCCCCCAGCTCGGCGGCATCGCGATGGTCGAGATGTTCGTGTTCATCGGCATTCTCCTGTTGGGGTGGGTATACGCGCTGCGCAAGGGGGCGCTGGAATGGCAGTGATATTTGAAATGGCAGTGATGTTGAAATGGCAGTGATGTTGAAATGGCAGTAGACGAGCGACAGCAGGCCTACAGCCACCCGCTGTACGACGCCATCGGCAATTTTCCGGGGATCTCCATCGGGCTGACCCGGGCGGACAAGATCCTCTCGTGGGGCCTGAAGAACTCCCTGTGGTGTTTTCCGATGGCGACCTCGTGCTGCGGCATCGAGTTCATGGCCGCCGCCTGCAGCCGGTTCGACCTCGATCGCATCGGCACCATCGCGCGCGGCACCCCCCGCCAGTGCGACGTGATGGTCATCGCCGGCACCATCACCGTGAAGATGGCCCCGCGCGTCAAGAAGCTATGGGACCAGATGCCCGAGCCCAAGTGGGCCATCGCCATGGGCTCCTGCGCCATCTCCGGAGACTTCTACCGAGACATCTACAGCGTGGTGCCGGGCGTGGACACCTTCATGCCCGTGGACGTCTACGTGCCCGGGTGTCCGCCCAACCCCGACCACCTGCTGGAGGGCTTCCGGCGCCTGCAGGAGAAGATCCATATCAAGCGCGGCGGGGGGTTCGTCGAGCCCGACAGGCGCCCCGTCTCCGGGCTGCGCGCGCCGTCTGTCCCACGCCTGGGCGATCCCTCTCGCGATCCGTCCTGGGGCGCGGCGCAGCTCAAGGCCGCCGTGAGCCTCGATCCGGGTGGGGGGCTGCTGCGCGACGGCGTCACGCTGGCCGGTCCCGAGGACGCGCAGACAGAGCTCTCCGAGGGGGGGAGCTGATGGCGCCTCCTCCCAGGTCCCCGCCGCTGCCCGCCGACGCCGTGGCGCTGTGCCAGGAGAGCTTCGGGCTGGCCTGCGATTCGCTGGAGGGCCCCGAGGTCCCGCGCGAGAAGCTGCTCGATCTTGCCTGGGCCCTCAAGGAAGACCTGGACTTCGTCTACTTCGTGTACTGCACCTCCACGCACTTCCCCGCAGACCCCGGGAAGGATCTGCCCGATCGCACCCTGGTGGCCTACAGGGTGCGACGCATGCCGAACCGCAGCGGTCGCCCCACCGCGAGCTTCCCCTTCCGGGTGTGGGTGCCCACGGGTGAAGCGACGCCGTCGCTGTGTGACGTGTGGCTGGGCGCCGACTGGCAGGAGCGCGAGCAGTACGATCTGGTGGGCACCCTCTTCGAGGACCACCCCGATCTGCGGCGCATCATGATGCCCGAGGACTGGCCCGGACACCCGCTGCGGCGGGACTACGCCATCGACACCTCCCACTTCCCCTGGCGCTGAGAGAGCTGTCTGACGTGACCCCCTCTGCTTCCCACGCGCCTGCCCCGGCGGGCGTCACCACGGTCGAGTTCGGCGGCGTGCAGGTGCCGGTGCATCTGACCCAGGCCCCGTGGCCCGATCCGCACTTCGACGTCGAACAGTACGATCCCGAGGCCGATCTGGTGGTCCTGAACATGGGACCCCAGCACCCCTCCACCCACGGCGTGCTGCGGGTGAAGATGTACTTGGACGGTGAGATCTGCGTCAAAGCGGTGCCCTACCTGGGCTACCTGCACCGGGGCGTCGAGAAGCTCTGCGAGAAGCTCAGCTACGTCCAGATCACGCCCATCATCGACAAGAACGACTACGTCTCGCCGATGATGAACGAGCTGGCGATCAACATGGCCTTCGAGGCCCTGATCGGCGTCGAGCCCCCGCCCCGCAGCCAGTTCATCCGCACGATCTGCGCGGAGATCCAGCGCGTCGCCAGTCACCTGCTGTGGGTGGGCACCTGGGGCCTGGACATGGGCGGCGCCATCGGCGGCGGCGCGACCATCTTCATGCACACCTTCCGCGAGCGGGAGATGATCCTCGATCTGTTCGAGGAGCTGACCGGCTGCCGGTTCCACTACAACACCCACTGCGTGGGCGGAAACCGCCACGACCTGCCCGCGGGCTGGGACAAGAAGGTCGCAGCCGTCCTCGATCACATCCACAGCCGGTCGTTCGAGTACGAGGACTTCCTCACCGACAACCCCATCTTCCTGGCGCGGGTCAAGGGCGTCGGGTTCATCGATCCCACGCTGATGCTGGAGCTGGGGGTCTCGGGGCCGCTGCTGCGCGCTAGCGGCGTCGACTTCGACCTGCGCCGCGACGCTCCCTACATGGCCTACGACAAGATCGACCTGAACGTGCCGGTAGAGACCGGCGGCGACTGCCTGGCCCGCTTTCGGGTGCGGGTGGCGGAGCTGCGCGAGAGCATCCGGGTGGCCAGGCTGCTGCTGGAGGGCGTGCCCGAGGGGCCGATCTGCGCGCTGAAGAGCATCACCAGCCCGTCGGCGGTGAAGGTCACCGACGGCTCGACCGCCTACGCCTGCATCGAGTCCCCGCGGGGTGAGCTGGGCACATACGTCACGGCCAACACCGAGCGGAAGCTGGGACCGCACCCCTACCGCTGCAAGATCCGTCCGCCCTCGCTGCACTGCCTGGCCCTGCTGCCGTACCTGGCGCCCGGCCAGAACATCAGCGACATCATCGTGATCCTGGGCTCTCTCGATCCCATCATGGGAGAGGTCGATCGATGAGCGCCCTCCTGAGCATTCCCGTAGGCGCCTACTGGTGGGATGATCCGTGGCTGCACGGCCTGGCGCTGGGCTTCATCATCGCCAACGTGCTGCTGGGCATCACCGGCTGGGCCATCTGGTACGAGCGCAAGTTCGCCGGCCGCATGCAGAACCGCCCCGGCCCCACCGAGGTGGGCATCTTCGGATTCGGCCTGCTTCAGCCCCTCGCCGACGCATTCAAGATGCTCCAGAAGGAGCACGTGGTACCGAGAGCAGCGGATCGGCCGATGTTCGAGATCGCGCCGGTGGCGTTGGTGGCGCTGGCCCTCACCACGGTGGCGGTGGTCCCGTTCGACGCCGGGCTGATCATCGCCGACCTTCACATCGGCGTTCTGTTCGCCCTGGCGGTGGGCAGCCTGATGGTGCTGCCCACGTGGATGGCCGGCTGGTCCAGCAACAACAAGTACGCGCTCCTGGCGGGCATGCGCGCAGCGGCCCAGGCCATCAGCTACGAAATCCCGCTGCTCCTTGCCGCCACGGTGCCGATCATCCTCACGGGCAGCCTGCGGCTGGGTGACATCGTCGACGCGCAGGAGCACGGCTGGTTCGTCTTCTGGCCGATCGGGCCCGGGGCAGTGGCCTTCGTGCTGTTCATGCTGTGCTCGCTGGCCGAGGCCAACCGCATCCCCTTCGACATCCCCGAGGCAGAGAGCGAGCTGGTCTCTGGCGTGTCGGTGGAGTACGGCGGCATCCGCTTCGGGCTGTTCCACCTGGCGGAGTACATGCACACGCTGATCGCCAGCGCCCTGGCGTCGGCGATGTTCCTCGGCGGCTGGCACGGCCCCCTTGGTTCACTGGCGGGGGGCGGTCCGGAGTGGATCAGCTCGGGTCTGCACTGGATGGTCGCCAAGACGCTCTTCCTCTATGCGTTCATCTTCCTGCTCCGCTGGTCATGGATGCGGTTCCGCTCCGATCAGCTCATGTCCCTGTGCTGGCGCTACCTGGTTCCGCTCGGCCTCGTGCTGGTGGTGGTGTCGGCTTCCTGGGTGGTGGTGATCGACTCATGAGCCTGACCGCTGCGTTCACTACCTTGCAGATCAGCCTGCGCAATGTGCTGCGCAAGAAGACCACCGAGCCCCTGCCGTGGAAGGCTGAGCGCCCGCGCTCCGAGCGCTTCCGCGCCAGCTTTGCCCTGCGCACCGAGCCGGGGGAGGTCTTCGAAGACAAGCCGGTCGGATTGTGCATCGGCTGCATGAAGTGCGAGAAGATCTGCCCCTCAGACGTGATCACCGTCACGGCCGACAGGGACAAGAAGAAGCGCTTCAAGGCCGCGACCGGCAAGGGGCGAGGCTTCGAGAAGGACTTCACCCTCGATCTCAACGCCTGCATCATCTGTGAGCTCTGCGTGCAGGTCTGCCCCACCGACGCCATCGTGATGCTCCGGGTGCAGGAGGCACCGAGCTTCGATCGCAACGATCTGCTCCTGACCATGGAGAAGCTCTACGCCAACGAGGCGCTCGCCAACGACGGCAAGAACGGCACGTGGGCCACCGGCAGCCGGCTGCGGGAGAGCCAGGAGCCGCCGCCGAAGCCCAAGCCCGCCCGCAGGGCCCGGAAGCCCGCCGGAAGCCGGCCACCTCGAAAGGCTGCGCCGGCGAAGACGGTCACGTCGAAGGCCGCGACGAAGACCGAACCAGTGAAGGCCGAGTCCCTGAAGAGGGGGGCGCTGGAGAGGGCTGCGACGGGCACAGACACCACGGCTCTCGCGGGTGCTCCGGCCCCCGGAGAGGCGCCGACCGCAGCGTTCGAGCCCGCGCCGCTCGGCGAGCCCACGCTGGCAAGCGAGGCGGTGACCGAGACGCTCCCCGAGACCCCGCCGGCGGCGCTGCGGCTGGCCTCCCTCGAGCCGGTCGCGGATCCGCCTTCGTCACCCCCCGAGGCGGCGATCGATGTCCCAGAGCCACCACAGCGGGTGCTCCCGGCGTCAGAGCCGGTGAAGCCTGATGAGCTGCTCTCGCTGACCGCCGCAGCCGCTCCGGCTTCGACTGAGCCTGTCTCCGTTGAGACTCCTGCGGCAGAACCTGCTGCGGCGGAACCTGCTGCGGCGGAACCTTCTGTGGCAGGAAGTGCCGATTCAGGTCCTGAGACGGGGGCCATTTCTACGGATCCTGTCGCGATCATTTCTACGGATCCTGTCGCGATGCCGCTGGCCGAGGCGCCTGAGGAGGCGGACCCGGCAGAGGCTGGACCTGTCGATACCGGGCCTGCTGATGCAGGACCTGCTGAAACAGGACCTGCTGAAACAGGGCCTGCTGAAACAGGGCCTGCTGAAACAGGGCCAGCAGAGGCTGGACTCGCTGAGATAGTGGCCCCTCCACCGGAACTTGCCGCGATGGAGTTCCCGGCGGCAGTGTCTCCGGCGGCAGTGTCTCCGGCGGCAGTGTCTCCGGCGGCAGTGTCTCCGGCGGCAG
>CAYXGP010000164.1:19027-19318 GCA_964464515.1 uncultured Enterobacterales bacterium | reverse complement strand
AGCGACCAGAGCCCCAACAACCCGGCCCGCGGGCCTGACGGCGAGAGCTCCTCCCCCGGTTTGCAGAGCGCCAGTCCTCAGAGCGCCAGTCCTCAGAGCGCCAGTCCTCAGAGCGCCAGTCCCCAGGGTTCTGTTCCCGGAGCCCAGACCGCGCAGCCGTCCGCCGCCCCCCCCCCCGCCCCCCCCGCTGACCCTCCCCGCGGCCAGCACCCCCCCCCCCCCGCCCGGGCCCCCCCACCCCCCCCCCCCAGACGCCCGCACGCCGCCTGAGCGGACGCCCATCCGTCGCTC
>CAYXGP010000164.1:0-19017 GCA_964464515.1 uncultured Enterobacterales bacterium | reverse complement strand
GGCCGGTCCCCAGAACCTGAACCCCAGCCCCCAGAGCGCGGCCCCCCACGCTCAAGCTCCCCAGAACAACAACGCCAGCCCCGACCCCATCGCCGCAGCCATCGCCCACCTCCGGCTCGACCCTTCGCTGCCCTCCTGCGAGCTGGAGCCGGACGAATAGCGACCGGCCGAACCACCACCGGCTGAATAGAGCGGGGTCATGCCCCCTCCCCGCACCCCCGGCGGCAACGCGTTCATGGCCGCCCCCGTGCTGTTCGCTTGTGGCCTCCTCGTCGCGATCGGGGTGCTGCTCCTGCTGACCCGTATGGGCGGTTCGGCCGACGGCGAGCGCCTGGAGATCCGCTTCGAAGCCCCCTGTCTCTCAGGAGGGATATCGGTCGGGGAGCTGATCGCGGCCCGCGCCGACGCCATCGGACTGGGCGAGCCGGTCCTCACGTCCGCCGGCGGCGATCTGCTGCTCACGGCGACCATGCCCGGCGCGAAAGACGACGCCACGACCATCCCCGCGCTGCTCGCCCGCACCGGCGCGCTGTCGATCCATCGGCCAGGTGATCCGAGCGCGCTCATCACCACCGATCGCGTCACCCGCGTCAGCCTCGAGTTCGACGACTCCGGCATGCCGCTGACCCGCGTCAAGCTGGATCTGGAGGGCATCGAGGCGTTCGAGGCGGCGGCGAAGGCCGACTCGGCCGGCAGCCTCGAGATCCGCATCGACGGACAGACCGCCGCGGTGAGGCCCAACGGGGTTCCCCTCGAGGACAACGCCGTAGACGTGATCACAGGCGATGGCCCCACCGCCGAGCGCATGAAGCGGGCGGTCGATCGCTCGATCATCCTCCGCCACGGCCCCCTGCCCTGCACGGTCAGGGTCAGGTCCGTGCAGCCGGTGGCGGGTGCGGACGCCGGCCGATAGGCGGCAGCGGTCCCCCCACGGAGGCCGAACATGCGCATTCCCGTGACCCTGATCCGCGGCGACGGTATCGGCCCGGAGGTCACCGGGGCCACCTGCGAAATCCTCGCGGCGGCCGACGCACCCATCGAGTGGGAGGAGGCCCTGGGCGGACAGGCGGCGATGGCCGAGTTCGGCTCGCCCATGCCGAAGCAGACACTCGACGCGGTGCGGAAGAACCGGCTGGGCCTGAAGGGCCCGCTGATGACTCCCAAGGGCAAGGGGTTCCGCTCAGCCAACGTGACGCTGCGGCAGGAGCTCGACCTCTACGTGGGCTATCGCCCCGCGCGCAGCCTGCCGGGCGTCGAGACCCCCTACAGAGACGTCGACCTCGTGGTGCTGCGCGAGAACACCGAGGATCTGTACGCGGGCATCGAGCACCGCATCAGCGACGACACCGTGCTCACGCTCAAGGTGTCCACGCGGGCCGCCGGCGAGCGCATCGCGCGCTGGGCGTTCGAGAACATGCGCTACACCGGTCGCCGCATGATCCACTGCAGCGCCAAGGCCAGCGTGGTACCTCTGGCAGACGGCGCGTTCATCGACGCCTTCTCCTCCATCGGCGCGGGCTACCCGTTCCTCGAGAAGCACCAGCTCAGCGTCGACAACCTGGCCTTCGAGCTGGCCCGCGACCCCACCCGCTTCGACGTGCTCCTGCTGCAGAACCTCTACGGCGACATCCTCAGCGATCTCGTCGCCGGGCTGGTCGGCGGACTCGGCGTGGTGCCCGGCGCCAACATCGGCGATCGCATCGCGGTGTTCGAGGCGGTACACGGCACCGCGCCCGACATCGCCGGCAGGGGCATCGCCAACCCGCTGGCGGTGCTCAGCAGCGCGCTGCTCCTGCTCGACTACATCGGCGAGAAGAAGCGCGCGCGCCGTATCGAGCGGGCGGTCTTCGACGTGCTGGAGGAGGGTCGGGTGCGCACCGGAGATCTGGGCGGAACGGCCAACACGGCGGAGTTCGCCGCCGCGATCATCGACCGCCTCTGATCACCAGATCACCAGACCCCCAGAGCAGCAAGCCCGAGCACGGAGCGCCCATGGGTAGACGGACCCACCAGATCACCCTGATCCCCGGCGACTGGATCGGCCCGGAGACCTGCGACGTCGCGGTCGCAGTGCTGGCCGCAGCGGGCGTGGACATCAACTGGCGCCGCTGCGAGCGCGACATGCCCATGGAGGAGCTGATCGCGGCCTGCAGGGCCACGGGCGTGGTGCTGAAGGCGCGGATCGGCGCGTCCGGCGCCGCGGGCACCCTCCCGCCCACAGTGGTGCTGCGCAAGGAGCTGGGCGCCTGGGCCACCGTCCGCCGCGTCCGCCCCTTCCCCGGCGTGCCGGCGCGCTTCCCCGACACCGATCTGGTCGTCGTCCGCGAGACCAGCGAGGACATCTACTCCGGGCTGGAGCACGAGGTCGCCGACGGCGTGTACGAGGCGGTCAAGGTCACCACCCGCGCCGCCTGCGAGCGCATCGCGCGGTTCGCCTACGACTACGCCACGCGCCACCAGCGCAGCAAGGTCACGATCGTCCACAAGTCGAACATCATGAAGCAGTCCGACGGCCTCTTCCTGAGCACCGCCCGAGAGATCGGTCGGGGCTACGAGAACCGCGGCGTCACCACCGAGGAGGTCATCGTCGACGCGCTCTGCATGCGCCTCGTGCGCCGCCCGACCGACTTCGACGTGCTGCTGACCGGCAACCTGTTCGGCGACATCGTCGGAGATCTCTGCTCGGGTCTCGCGGGCGGTCTGATGGCCTGCCCGTCGTTCAGCCTGGGCGATGAGATCGCGGTGTTCGAGAACCCCCACGGGCGCGCGCCCGACCTCGTGGGCACCGGCAGGGCCAACCCCATGCCCATGCTGCTCGCCGCCTGCGACATGCTGGAGTACCTCGGCGAGCATGCTGCAGCCTCGCGCATCCGGGACGGCCTGGCAGAGCTGCTGGCCCGCGGGGTCCGCACCGCAGACCTGGGCGGAGACGCCCGCTGCGCAGACATCCAGGATGGCCTCATCGCGCACCTCGGCGCCCCCGGTCCCAGCGCTCCCCATCCCAGCAGCTGAGCGGGGTCGCCCGTCATGCCTCGCCTGAACCCCCTGCTCGACGCGCTCGGCACGTACCCCATCGCCGAGCTGAATCGCCGCCGAGACGCCATCGCCGCCGCCGGTCGCCCGATCTTCGACTTCGGCACCGGTGACCCCATCGACCCCACGCCCGCGTTCATCCAGGACGCGCTGCGCGCAGCGCTGCGGCCCCGGTGCGGGTACCCCTCGGTGCGGGGGGGACCGAAGATCCGCCGCTCCATCGGCGCCTACCTGGAGCGCCGGTTCGGCGTGGGGGTCGATCCCGACACCCAGATCCTCCCGACAGCGGGCTCGAAGGAGGCGGTGTTCCACACGCCTTTGATGGTCATCGACCCGGCCGCAGACGATCGCCTCGTGGTGTTCCCCGATCCCGGCTACCCCGCCTACCAGCGCGGGGCCCTGTTCGCGGGGGGGCAGGCCCACGGCGTCCCGCTGGACGGCGACCACATCTTCCGACCGTGGCTGCTGCCGGACGACGTCCTGGCGCGCACACGGCTGCTGTGGATCAACTCACCGCACAACCCCTCTGGAGCCATCACCCCCCTCGACGATCTGCGGCGGATAGCGGATCTCTGCCGCCGGTGGGACATCCTGCTGATCGCCGACGAGACCTACGCGGACCTGTACTGCGACGCCCCTCCGGCTTCGCTGCTGGAGGCCGGCGTCGAGGGTCTGCTCGTGCTGCACTCGCTCTCCAAGCGCTCTGGGATGACCGGCTACCGATCGGGCTTCCTCGCCGGAGATCCAGAGCTGATCGCCCGTCTGGTGCAGCTCCGCGTCAACCCCGGGCTGGTCCCGCAGGACTTCGTGAACGCCGCGGCGGCGGCCGCGTGGTCCGACGACACCCACGTCGAGGAGCGCCGCGCCCTGTTCGCCGAGCGCCGCCAGGTCTTCCTCGACTTCTTCGCCGAGGAGGGCATCGAGGTCGTCGGCAGCCGCGCCGGGCTGTACATCTGGCTGAAGGTGCCGGACGGCCGAGAGGATCACTCCTGGGCAGAAGAGCTCCTCGATCTGGGGATTGTCGTGAGTCCCGGCCGAATGTTCGGGGTCGCCGGGGGCGGCGCCGGATATGTACGCCTCGCACTGGTCCCACCGACCGAGACGTGCAGGGAGGCCATCGCCATCTGGCGGGCCCACCGCGCGCGGTCACGCTCCTGAACCCGGGCCCAGCCGATCCCCCGAGCTCTCGGAGACGGAGACCATGAGTGACCAGCTGATCAAGGCGATCGAGACCGCCTGGGAGACCCCCGATACCCCCATCGACCGCGCGATCCTCGACGAGGTGCTCTACGGCATGGACCAGGGCGAGTTCCGGGTAGCGACCCCCCCCGCGGAGCCCGGCGGGGAGTGGGTGGTCAACGACTGGCTGATGAAGGCGATCCTGCTGTACTTCCGCGTGGCAGAGATGATCGCGCAGGAGATCGGTCCGTACGAGTACCATGACAAGATCCCCCTCAAGCGCCACCTCGACCGCGCCGGCGTGCGGCTGGTCCCCCCCGGCCACGTCCGCTTCGGCGCGCACATCGAGGCCGGCTGCGTGATCATGCCGTCGTACATCAACATCGGCTCGTACATCGGCTCCGGCACCATGGTCGACACCTGGGCCACGGTCGGCTCGTGCGCGCAGATCGGAAAAGACGTCCACATCTCCGGCGGCGTCGGCATCGGCGGCGTACTGGAGCCCCCGGGGAAGCGCCCGGTGATCGTCGAGGACGGCGCCTTCGTCGGCTCGCGCTGCGTGCTGGTCGAGGGCGTGCGCATCGGCCGCGAGGCGGTGCTGGGCGCCAACGTAGTGCTCACGGCGTCCATGCCGATCATCGACGTCACCGGCCCCAAGGAGCGGGTCTTTCGCGGGGCCGTCCCGCCGCGCTCGGTGGTGATCCCCGGCATGCGCCCGCGGAGGTTCCCCTCGGGACTGTACGGCGTGGCGTGTGCGCTGATCATCGGTCAGCGCAAAGAGAGCACCGACCGCAAGACCTCGCTCAATCGCGTGCTTCGCGAGTTCGCGATCCCGGTCTGATCAGCCAGTCCCGACCGGTAGAGGTGATCTCCTCCTGATCGCCTTCAGCGATGGTGGGGGCACCTCCCATGCGTCCCCGACTCCTCCTCGCTGCCGCCGCGGCGCTCGCCGCCGTCGCCCTCGCGAGCCCACTGCCGGTCGTCGATGAGGAGAACCACCTCGCCATCGCCGCGCAGCTCGTCCCCTGGCGACCGTACGACTGGTGGCGCGCGGGGCTGTCGTGGGTCGGCGGCCCCGAGCCGGACGCCTTCGTCTACGCGCATCCACCGCTGTTTCCGCTGTGGATCTGGCTGTGGTCACGGATCACGGGGTTCTCTGCCGAGCATCTTCCGGCGCTGAAGATCGCCGCGGCGGTGCCGTGGGCGGGTCTGCTGGGCTGGTCTGTCGGTGCGCTCGCCGAGCGCCTCTCTCCGCGGCCGTGGCTGACCTGCGCGCTCTGGCTGTGCGCGCCGATCACCCTGCTGGGGATCCAGCGCGGCTTGATGCCGGATCTGATGGTGACGGCCCTGGGCACCTTCGCGGTGGTGGGGTGGCTCCATGCGCCCAACCACCGGAGCTGGGCCATCGTGGGTGGACTGGCGCTGGCAGGTGCCTGCTGGACCAAGTACCCGGCGGCGCTGCTCGCGCTGGCGATGCTGCTGGGCGATCGCGCGCCGCGGCGGCGGTTCTGGCTGGCCGCAGCGCTCCCGCTCCTGCTCGGTGAGGGAGCGCTGTGGCTCCAGTACGGCCGCCCCCACCTGTGGGAGGTGCTCGGTCGCGCCGGAGAGATCCCCCGCGGTCCGCTCGACGGCCGCGCTCTGGGTACGCTGGTGCGGCTGTCGCTGGGGGTGACGGTGCTGCCGATGGCGATGCGAGGCTGGCGCTGGCTGGCCCCCGCAGCCGCCGCGGTGCTGGCCCCGCTGGTGCTCCTGGGCTCGCCGCGGGGCAGCCCGCTCGATCACCAGATCGCCCTGCTGGGCTGGGCGCTCCCCGGCGCGGTCGCGCTCGGCCTGCTGGTGCGGGGCACGCTGAGCACCGGACCCACGCGCATGCTGTCGGCGTGGGGCGGGCTCGCGGTGGTGGGGGTGATCCTCGGCCACAATTTCGCGGCCCCCCGGTACCTGCTGCCCGCGATGGCGCCGCTGGCGCTGCTGCTGTGCCAGGCGATCGGTCAGCGCGCAGACGCCCGCGGGTGGATCGCTGCGGGACTCGCGCTGCAGGGCGCGCTGGCGCTGGCGATCACCCACGCGGAGCACGCCTTCGCGACCGCCCAGGACGCGGCCGCGCGGGCGGCGATCGCAGCGCACCCGACCGGCGGCGCCTTCAGCGGTGAGTGGACCTTCCGCTGGCGACTGGAGCAGGCCGGCTGGACCCTGCTGCAGACGCCCACGTCCGGCGCGGTGATCGCCCGCAGCGAGCATGCTTCCTCCAGCGCGCCCGACGCGTCCTGGATCCGCTCCCAGCGGATAGAGAGTCCCCAGGTGGGAGACCTGCGGATCATCTGCGCGCCCTGCGGGGTCGGCCTCTACGGCGAGACCATCGGCCCCCTTCCCCTCGCGTTCGCTCCGGGACCCCTGGCGACGATCACGCTATGGAGAACACCGTGACGCCGCCGGATCCCCGAGAGGCCACCGCCCACCGGCTGGCCAAAGGACTGGAGAGTCCCCACGCCACCCGCGCGCTGGTCCTCGCCATGGTGGTCCTCCACCTCGGCCTCGGGCTGTGGCTGTATGCGCTCGCGGGGACCGGCTTCACCTCTGCGCTCCTCGGCGCGCGCGCCTCGCGCTTCCTCGTGCTGGTGGGGGCGATGCACGGAGCGTCGATCGACAGCGGCGAGCTGTGGCGTCTGCTCAGCGCGATCTTCCTGCACGCCGACGCCCTCCACCTGTCTCTGAACATGATCGCGCTGTTCGCCCTGGGCCGCCTGTGCGAGGCGGTCTACGGCGGCGGCCGCCTCACCGCGCTGTTCCTGATCGCGGGGGTCTGCGGCACCACGCTGTCCTGGGTGGGCGACAACCCCCTGAGCGTCGGCGCCTCCGGCGGCATCTTCGGCCTGATGGGCGCGGCGATCATCTTCGGCTGGAAGCACCGGGCAGATCTGCCGGAGCCCGCCGGACGCTTCTTCCGCCGCAAGCTGCTGCCCTGGGTGCTGTTCAACCTGGGGCTGGGCCTGGTCATCCCAGTGGTCGACAACTTCGGACACATCGGCGGCCTCATCGGTGGCTGCGTCGCCGCGATGATCATGGGCAACCGAGTGGTGCCCGGGGCCAGCGGTAGCCCGGTCGCCAGGCTCGCCATGAACAGCGTCATCGGCGTCGCCCTCCTCGTCGGGCTGGGAGGGATACTGCGGAGCCTCCTCACCGTGTGAACATCGGGGGCTCCATGCGCGCCATCATCCAGCGGGTCACCCGCGCATCCGTCACCGTCGGCGGCGAAGTCACGGGCGCGATCGACGCCGGGCTGCTCGTCCTGCTCGGGGTCGCTCCCGACGACACCGAGACCCAGGCCCGCTGGCTCGCGACGAAGCTCGCCGGGCTGCGCATCTTCCCCGATGACGCCGGTCGGATGAACCGCAGCGTGCGCGACGTGGGCGGAGGCGCCCTGGTGGTGTCGCAGTTCACCGTCTACGGCGACTGCCGACGGGGACGCCGCCCGAGCTTCATCGCCGCAGCGCCGCCGGAGCTGGCCGAGCCCCTGTACGAGCGGGTCTGCGCGCTGCTCGCAGACGAAGGTGTGCCCGTCGCGCGGGGGGTGTTCGGCGCGATGATGGACGTGGCACTATGCAACCACGGGCCGGTCACGTTGATCATCGACACGCCTTGACTTCGACGCCCTGACTTCGACGCCCTGACTGGACGCTGTGGGAGGGCGCTGTGGGAGGGCGCTGTGGGAGGGGCGCTTCAGCTCTTGCTGCGGCGCTTCTTCGGGGCGTCCGTCTTGTTCTTGGTGCGCCGCCAGCCGCGGTTCATCCGCCGCTCCTCGCTCCGGGTCTTGCCGCCGAAGTGGTAGCTCAGCTCGTAGGCCTGCATCAGCCAGGCCGCCGGCCTCTCCGGGGCGTAGCCGAGGCCGAGTCGCATCTCAAGCTGCTTCCAGGTGGCCTGATACGACAGCGTGGTGGTGTGGGTGGCCGCCATGCTCGCTTTCACGGACTCGGTCTGCTGATCGGCGAAGAAGGCGTCGAGGAACTCGACCTTCTCGATCTCAGCGGACACCTCTGGGGGGAGATCGACCCCGCCGATGTCGCGCATGTCCTTGCTCCACATCGCCCCGGAGAACTGGAGCACGAGGGCGTCGCGGCGGTTGAAGCGCACGTCGGTGGCCACGCGGATATTGACGATGCGGCGAGCGATTTCGAGGCTCACCCCCTCCTGGCGCGCGGCCACCTCGATCGCCTCCAGCTCTTCGACGGTGGTGCCCATCAAGGAGGCGGCGAGGGGGCTGGAGATGTCCGGCACGCCGTCGCCCTCGAGCTCGCTGTAGGTCGCGCCGACGTGCAGCGACCACGGCTCGAGGAGCTGCACCGACGTCATGCCGCCGATCTTCCACCAGCTCGCCGACCAGTCGCCAGAGACCAGCTTGTAGTAGGAGCCGAGGATGGCCTGATCCCACCGACCGAGCCGCAGGGGGTTGGCCTTGAGCTGCAGGTTGTAGCTGCCGATGGCGTCGAGCAGCGGAATCGTGCCGAGCTGCACCCGGGGGGCGATGCCGATGTTGATCGCCCCGAGCCCGATCTTCACCTGGCCCCACTCCAGCGCGTAGGCGGTGTAGTCGGTCTGGCCGTAGGGATTCTGCGGCAGCTTGTGGCGCGCGGGCTTGAGCCAGTCGATCTGATCGTCTGTGAGGGTGGGCACGTCCTCGGCGCCGCTGAGATCGAGAGACGCGGGCGGCTCCTCGCCCTCAGGAGCCTCCTCACCGGAGGCATCGTCACCCGCCGGCTCCTCCGCGGACGGATCGCCTTCGGGAGGAGTCTCGCCTTCAGAGGAATCGAGGGGGACTGGAGCGACCTGATCGAGGGGCACAGGCGCGGGGGCAGAACCCTCCTCGCTCGAGGACTCCTCAGAAGCGGGCGGATCATCCTGCGCGAAGACGGGCAGCCCGAGGAAGAACAGCAGAGGAACACCGTGCATCTCACACCCCTCCTAAGGCTGGCAACATAGCACGTCGCCCCGCAGGCCGAGCCGAGCCCGGCGGGTAGTCCGCGACGAACCTGGGATTGTCGGGGATCGAGGCCGAGGTTCACCGGACCGCCCGCGACCGGCGGGAGCTAATCAGCCGATAATTGGCGTCAAACGCTTACTATCGTAAATGCAACAATAACAGCCCCGCGCGCGCCGCTCGGCCTCAAGCGGGTCCGCCTGCACCGCGACGGCTGGTTGCACGGGTTCTGCGGGGGGTTCGAGGCAGCCGCCGCTGTTGATCTCCCGCGACTCCGTGGTAGAAACCAGTGCGCGCAGATTGCGTCAATCCTATGGACAACCGGCGACCGGCAGGTGATAGGGAGGAGGCTTCAGGTGGACCATCTGAGGCTCATTCCAGAGCTCCCCCCCAATCCATCCGGAATGGTTGGTCGGCGACTATACATTCCCAACTCAATCTCTCCCACGAGGCTGACAGCATGAACAAGAAAGATCTCGCCGCTGCCCTGGCCGCCCGCGCACAGATCCCCCACATCAAGGCGACCCGCATCCTCAATGCCATCTTCGACGCCGAAGAGGGCATCATGGCTGAAGCACTGAACGATGGTCAGAAGGTCCTTCTGGCTGGCTTCGGTACCTTCGAGGTGAAGACGCGCGCCGCACGCGTGGGTACCAACCCCGCCACTGGCGAGCGCATCGAGATCCCCGCGAAGCCCTACGTGAGCTTCAAGTCTGGCAAGACGCTGCGCGAGCGCGTCATCGCCCGCGGCACCGGCGCCTGAACACCGAGTCTCCCTTCCCCAGGGGCGTCTCCCTTTCCCAAGGGAGGCATCCCCCTTCTGAAGGGACAGCGACAGTCCGCCGGGCGGACCCGGTCCAGCCGGGTTGGTGCATCACTCATGATGTATCCAACCCGGCTTTCCTTCTTCCGGCCCCCCTCCTTCCAAGAAGGCACCTCCAGGATCGGTCGCCCGCGCTACAAGTCGCCCGCGGCCTTCAGCCTCCGAAGAACAACACCGCAGCGCCGACGTCGCTCGAGCCCCCGCGATCGGCGAATCCCGCGCCGACCAGCACGTCGTCGAATCCATCGACGTCGATGTCCAGCGTGGTGATCGAGCGGCCCAGGTAGTCATCGGCGTCGCCGCCATGCAGCACGCCGTGGGCCGCCGCCGCCGAGGCCCCCTCCGTCCAGGTGCCGCCGCCCATCCACAGATAGGCGCGTCCAGACTTCGTGCGGATCCCCGTCCAGGCGGTGACGGCGCCCATCAGCAGATCGCGCGTGCCGTCGCCGTCGATGTCGCCGGAGGCATCCAGCCCGGTACCGAGCTGGTGATCATCCAGCTCGCCGCGCACCCCGCCGATGGCCGGACCGCCCTCATCGAAGAACCCCGAGCCCCCCGCGTGGAGCGTGACCTCGCCGGCGTTCTCCCACGCTGCGTCGGAGAGTGGAGCGCCCACGGCGAGATCTGCGAGACCGTCCCCGGTGAGATCGCCCGCGGCGACCGTCCACCCGAAGGCGTCGCTCGACGCGGAGCCCGACAGCGTGAGCGCGACGTCTGCCAGCGCGCCGCCGGTCTGCTCCGCGCCGCCAGGGACCACGTGGACCGCGCCCTGGTAGCTGCTGCCGTAGGGCGCCCCGGCGATGGGATCGGCGTAGCCATCTCCGTTCAGATCGGCGATCGCGAGGCTCCAGCCGGCCCGCTCGCTGCCCGAGCCGTCGAAGGCGACGTCGGCGTCGGCGAGGGTCCCGCCGGCCGCGGCGTCGGAGAGCAGGTAGACGCGCCCCGGACCAGGATCCTCGTCGTCGCCGTCGAGAACCGCCAGCTCACCGCTGACGATCAGCTCCACCACGCCGTCGCCGTCCACATCTCCCGTGACCCCCGCGGCCCACCCCACCCGGGACGAGTCGCGCTCTCCCGACCACGTCGCGGTGATCGTCGGGCTCACAGAGCCCGCGACCAGGAGGACAGCGCCGCTGTTCGCGCCCCCCGTGTCGGCCCCCCGCGCGCCGATCATCAGCTCCGGCAGGCCGTCTCCGGTGACGTCGTCGATCATGCGCACGTCTGTGCCGGCGTAGTCACCCGCGGCGGCGCCGCTCAACACGATCCCCTCGCCGCCGTCCAGCGGAGCCATCAGCAGGGTGACGGTGCCGCTCTCTGTGTCGTCCCCGTCGGCCTGCGGCGCCCCGATCGCCAGATCGTCGCGGCCGTCTCCGTCGAGATCGCGCCCGGCGGCCACCGCGTAGCCGTACAGATCGCCGCTCAGCGCCCCCTCCCAGGCGCAAGGAGCCTCGGCGGCGCAGCGCGCTCCGTCGAGCAGCACCCTGTCCGCGTCGCAGCCCGCGGCGGGCTCGGTGATCGTCCCGCCGCCGGTCGTAGATCCGGAGGTCTCACCGCCGCTCGTGTCTGTCGATACCGCTGAGCTGTCGGCCTTGTCGCGATCGCAGCCGAGCAGCGTCATCGCGAGGAGCATGCGCCTCATCGCCCCTCCACCAGACCCGTGCTTTCGGAGAGCGAGGCGCCCCCGATGAGCGAAGTCACCTCGGAGATGAGGCGATCCTCCTCGCCGTCGAGGTCCATCTCGTAGTGCAGGGTGCCAGGGGTCCCGTCGGCCTTGAGCAGGTAGATGTACCACTTCTGAGCGTTGTAGCTCTCGGCCACGGCGGCCTTCGTGGTGTCCTGGAGCACCGGCAGCGACGTCTCGGCCGTGAGATCGGGGATCCCCGACTCGTAGCCGGGCAGGTTTATCAGGATGATGTTCGCCTGCGCCCAGGTCTCGGGGTGGTCGTCGTGGATTCTCTGGAGGTCCGCAGCCTGCGCCTGACAGTGGCTTCAGGTGGCGCTGGCCCAGTAGATGACGAGCACCTCGCCCAGCAGATCGTCACGCGTGAGCGTCTGCCCGAGGGTGGGGGAATTCGGGTTGACGTCCTCGAGCGAGAAGTCGGGGACCACCTCGGGGGTGAGTCCGCAGCCCTCATCGGCGAGGGACGGCAGGCTCACAAGCAGCGCGGACAGCAGGGCGGGGAACATCACATCTCTCCCCTACCCCGTCCGCGCGTCTCCGTCTGATCGAACGAACCGGTTAGATGGGGCTGCAACCTGGAGGGCCGCCCGTGCTCGCAGCGCTCATCATCGCCGGCGTGGTGCTGGCGACCATCATCGCCGCCGTCCGTCGCCTCGCCGATCGCGGCACCCTGCCCCTCGCCGTGTGGCCCCTGTTCCTCGCCGCTGGGCTGATGCCCGCGTTCATCGCCGTGCAGGTGCTCGATCCTGGCCCGCCCATCGAGAGCGCCACCGTGCGCAAGCTCGGAGACACCGCTGCGCTCACGATCCCCGAGGGTCACGCCATCCTCGTGACGGCCACGCTCCTCGATCTGGAGCCCGACGAGCCCAACTCCGGAAAGACCGACTACAGCCTCAACCTCCAGGGCGACGGCTGGCAGGAGGCCGCCTCGGGCATCATCAAGCGCAAGGTCGACCCCGACGGTCCTGATGTCGATCTCGACCACGGCCAGGGGATCCGCGAGACCGGCAAGCGGCGCTCCGGGAAGTGGGGCGAGGATCTCCAGGATCGCATCGAGCTGGACCACGTCGGCGACGTGCAGATCGAGGTCCGCAACTGGAACGGCAACGCCGCGGCGGCGCTCAACCTGGACGTGGTCAAGGCCCCCATCCCTGCGGAGATCGCCTGGGGTCTGGTGGCGGTGATCACCCTCGGCGGGCTGGTGCTGGAGGTCTGGAAGGAGTGCGATCAACTCGCCGCTGACCTCGCCTTCATGGCGTCGTATGGGGTGTTCCTGCGCGACGGGGTGACGCCCCTGGACGACTTCCAGGAGGTGGGGTTCGCCGTCGCGCCGGCGTTCTTGTTCGGCTATCTCGGGATCTACGGCGTCTCCTGGCTGGCGGTGAAGTACACCAGCTCCGCGCAGGCCGAGCCCGAGCCGGAGCCCGAGCCGGAGCCCGCACCGCGTCGGCGCGGCCGCAAGCGTCGCTAAGCGTCAAATGCGCTGGACCGACCTGCGAATCGTCGCCTTCGACACCGAGACCACCGGTCTGCAGCCGTTCGAAGGTGATCGGATCATCGAGTTCGGCGCCGTCGAGTTCACGGTGGACGCCTCCGGCCGCATCACCGGCAGCAAGGACCACCAGATGTTCGTCAACCCGCAGCGGCTGATCCCCCGGGCAGCCTCGCGGGTGAGCGGCATCACCGACCAGGACGTCGCGCGCGCACCCACGTTCGACAAGGTGTGCGACGCGATCCGCCGCATTCTCGCCGACTCGATGGTGGTCGCCCACAACCTCGCGTTCGACCTGGGCTTCCTCAAGACGGAGATGGCAGGCGCCGGAAAGTCGTGGCCGCAGACCCGCGCCGAGGTGGACACGCTCGCGCTGTCGCAGCGCATCCGCGGCGATCTGCGCTCGCACCGCCTCGAGGTGCTCTGCAAGGAGTACGGCGTCAAGCTGAACAACGCCCACCGCGCCTCCCACGACGCCGACGCCTGCGGGCGGGTGATGCTGGAGATGGCGAAGCGCTTCGACGCGCCGGGGCCGTTCGAGGAGTTTGTGAGCTGGGCCGACGCGGTCACGCCGCCTCCCCGCACCGGCCACCTGCGGTTCGGCGACAGCGGCACCGTGGAGTTCGACTTCGGAGCGCTGCGCGGCGAGAGCATCCTGCACCACCCCGACGTCCTGCACTGGATGGTGCTGGCCCGCGAGCGCCGCGATGGTAGCTGGCGCCCGAAATTCCCCGAGGCGCTGCGGGCGTGGGTGCAGCGCTGGTTGCGGGCTCGCTGCGCTGGTCGCAACACGGCGCCAGCGCGCAGCCAGACCCACCTCGACTGGACCCTCGATCCCCGCCCCTGGGTCGACGCCGCCCGGTGAGTCCCATGCGTGCTCGCCTGCTGCTGCTGCTGACCGGCGCCCTGATGGCGCTCTCGCTGCCGCTGGCCGCCGGGGGACGCGCCGAGCTGATCACCCAACTCGACCGCGAGGTGCTGGCGCTCAAGGAGCGTATCCGCGTGCTGGAGGAGCGCCTCGCTACCTGCGATCGCGGCGACCTCGCCCCGGCGGTCTACACCGAGCTGCGCCAGGTGTTCTCCGGCACCCACGTCGAGGTGGTGCGGCGGGGTCAGCGCACCATCGTGCGCGTCCCCGGCGGCCTGCTGTTCGGCCGCAATAGCGTGCTGGTTCGCTCAGAGGCGGCGATGGTCCTCGATCTCATCGCCACGGCGCTGGCGCTGCACCCGGAGTCGTCGGTGCAGATCGTCGGCCACACGGACGACCAGCCCCCGGGCGGCGGACTGAGCCATCGCTTCCGCACCAACTGGGAGCTGTCGGCGGTCCGCGCCGCCGCGGTGATGCACACCCTGACGACGGACTTCTCGCTGCCGCCTGAGCGGTTTACAGTCTCCGGGCGGGGCGAGCTGGACCCGCTCGCTGAGAACGACACCCCGGCCGGAAGGCACCGAAACCACCGCATCGAGGTGGTCATCTTCCCGCCGGGCGCGCGTCCTTGATCCCGCCCCGGCACCCCTCCCTGACTCTGGAGTCTCCGTGAAACCGCTCCTCCTCCTCTCGCTCCTGATCGCCTGCGCGGGCGACTCCTCCGAAGATGAAGACGAAGACGACGGGGGCACCAGCGGCGGGACAGCCGACAGCTGCGGCGACATCGACGGCAGCGGCGGCGACACCGGCGACGTCCCCAACGTGCTGGGGAGCTGGACGGCCACCTTCGGCACCTACCTGTACGCCGACAACGGCTGCGACGTGGAGGGGCTCGAGGCCGACGACATGTCGTGGCTCACCGGCGCGCTGGACATCGACGGCCGGGTGCCTGAACCGCTCATCGCGTCCACCGATCCGGACACCGAGTTCATGGGCATGGTCAACAACCAGGGCGGCATCGTCTTCACGGGGGCCGTCGAGGAGGACGGCCACATGCTGTACGTCTCGTTCGGGGGGCTGCTGTACGACGTCCCGCAGGTGGAGCGGCAGGAGATCCGCGGCTTCGCCTACATGGGGGTCGACCTGGACGGCGCCGACACCGAGATCGACTGCTGGATCCAGGGCGACTTCATCGCGAAGAAGAGCGGGAACTGATGCGCGCAGCCACGCACCTCCTCGCGCTCTCTCTCGTCGGCCTCCCGCTGATGGGCTGTCAGGCGATCGCCGACCACTACGGGGCCGCCGCCGACCCCTCCGACGCCACCGAGCACATCTTCGAGGTGCCCTCTGGCACCACTCCGCGAGGGCTCGGCGCGCACCTGGAGCGCGCGGGGATCGTCAGCTCCGCGGACGACTTCACGATGTACGTGCGCGTCACCAGGGAGGGCGGCTGCCTGAAGGCGGGCCGGTTCGGCCTCAAGCGCAGCATGAGCGCCGGCGAGATCCTCTCGACTGTGTGCGGCGTGCCCCTGGCCGACGAGGAGCCCTTCGCGGTGATCGAGGGCTGGCGCATCCGCGAGATCGACGCAGCCCTCGCCGAGAAGGGATGGATCACCGCCGGTGAGTACGCCGCAGCTGCGACCGATCCATCGCGGTTCACCGCGCGATTCACGCTGCCGACAGACACCCTGGAGGGCTACCTCTTTCCCGAGACCTACATGGTCGAGCCCGACCGGTGGGACACCGAGGGGTTCATCCAGCGACAGCTCGATCTGCTCGCGGAGCGGTTCGCGACGCCCCGCTCCGAAGAGATCTCTGGCGGATCTCGCTCGCTGGCCGACGTGGTCATCATGGCGAGCCTGCTGGAGCGCGAGGAGCCGAGCAAGCCCAACCGGCCACTGGTGGCCGGGATCCTCTGGAAGCGTCTGGACGACCGCTGGCACCTCGGGGTCGACGCCACGAGCCGGTATACGCTGGCGAAATGGAACGATCGCGGGGCGTTCTTGAAGAAGCTGCGCGATCCGAAGGATCCCTACAATACGCGGCTGCGGCCGGGGCTCCCTCCGACGCCCATCGGCAGCCCCGGGCTGGCGTCGCTGGAGGCCGCGCTGGCGCCGACGGAGAGCGAGTTCTGGTTCTATCTGCATGACTCGAAGGGGAAGATTCATCCGTCGCGAAATCAGCGGGAGCACGAGGCATATCGGCGGAAGTACAACGTGTATTGAACGCCCGCCAAGGCCGCTCCAGGGAAAGAAGTCTCCCATGATCGGCGTGAGGGCGGCCCCGCGTGAGGCTCGGCCTGCGAGGCCCCGGGTCCACTGGCGTGCGTCGCTTGCTGTCGTATCTGGCCCAAATCAATAGACAGGGTTCGAGAGCGTCGCACGATGGTGGACGAAGGGCATCCGCGTGGGACCGCCCTCAGGGGGGGAGATTGCTTTTCTTGGAGCGGCCTAAAGCGCCGCTCCCTCCACCGGACACTCCAGCCCGCGCCACAGCACCGCCCAGGGTCCCCGCCCGATCGCCGCCGGCTCACCGACCAGCAGCCATCGCTCGTGGTGCTCTCGATCCGGCCGCCCGTCCGGCAGCGCCGGCTCGACCAGCTCCAGACCACCCGCGGGCAGATCCACCTGCTGTCCGTCGTGACCGGTCACCCGCAGCACGTCTCCGAGCGGCTCGATCTGGACCCCTCCCGTGAACGTGTGCCTGGACTCCAGACCGGAGATATCCACCCGCTCAGCCCGGATCTCGCTGGGGAGCAGCTCCCCCGGGGTGACCACCTCGGGTTCGACGGCGGTGATGGTGAGCGGAGCGCGCGCCGTGTGGCCGATGCCGGTCCAGCGCCCCTGCGACTGCCGGCCCAGAAACACCTCGATCAGGCATCCGTCGGGGCCGGCGGAGGGCAGCGCCGAGATCACCCCCTCCAGCCTCCGCGTCACCCAGCCGTCGTGCAGCAGGATGTGTCCGTCCCACGACGACGGCGGCCCCGCGCAGGACAGGACGGCGTCCACCTGGCCCTGGCTCTGCTCGCTCGCCGCCAGCGGACGCGCCGAGACGACCCGCGGGAGGTGTCGGGTGCGCGCGTCGATCGTCCACTCGCTCGCGCGACGCGTGGTCGTCCAGCCGTCGTGGAATCGCCAGTCGTCCGCGCTCTCCAGCCAGCGCAGATCCAGCTCGACCGCGATCGAAGACGGCTCGATCGAAGACGGGTCGGCGGGTGGCGTCTCCCCGAGCGGCCCCAGCTCGATGAGCGCCGTGGTGGCCCGACAGTCTCCCGTCTGCGTGTCGATCACCCGAAGCGTGCGCAGAGCGGTGACGCCATCGACGCGCGTCTCCACCAGGTGAGGCCCAGCCGGCTCCGGCTCAAGCGGCCCTACCTCAAGCGGCCCTGCCTCAAGCGGCCCTGCCTCAACCGTCTCTGCCTCAACCGTCTCTGCCTCAACCGTCTCTGCCTCAACCGTCTCTGCTTCAACCAGCCGCGCCTCAGCCGTCTCTGTCTCAGCAGGTTCAGAGCCGACCGGATCTGGCTCGACCGTCTCTGCCGCAGCTGGGCCAGACGCCCTCTCCAGCCAGCGCGAGAGCCCCTCGTCGAGCAGGCGGATCTCCACGCCGTCCACGACCGTCAGCCGCAGCCCGCCGTCCACGCAGTCTCCTGACTCGGCATGGGTGGGCGCCAGCGGCACCGACACCCCCCGCTCGTCCACCCGCTTGAGCTGACCGCCGGAGTCGCTGAACCCCAGCGCGCCCACCGCGCAGTCAGGCAGCACGGTGATGGGCGCGTTCGCCAGGGGAGTGACCCACTGCACCTCGCCCGTTCCGATCGCGACGGCCATCGCCTCGGTGCCCGTCACCACCAGCACGGATCGCCCCAGCCACGACACGGAGTGCACCGGCGGGAGGACCCCCACGCGCCAGCGGATCTCGGGATCGGCGACGTCTGGCAGCGCCGCCGCCCATGCCGTCAACGCCACGAACCACACCATGCCACCGATTATAACGGTGCCAGGAGCCGACCATGCCCTCCGCCGAGCACCTCGCTGAGCTTATCGAGCGGCTGGAGTCGCAGGGGCTGGACACCGGTCAGCTCCCGCAGATCCAGGGCGAGCTGGTCCGCCTCGCGGGTGGCGGGGGGTTCCTCGCGCGTCTGATGGCCCAGGTGCGCGCCACCGCCGATCGCCAATGGACCCACGCCCAGGCCGAGCTGGCCGAGTCCCGGGCCGCGCTGGACCTGATGATCCGGCGCGTCACCGACGACGGCGCGCCGCTCAGCAGCGAGGAGCGCGCGGCGTTCAGCGAGCAGGCGCGCGACCTCCTCCGCGTCATCCCCTCCGGCGTGCTGACGCTGGCGATCGAGGCCATCCCGCTGCCTGGGACCAGCCTGGCGACCCCCTGGCTGCTGTCACGCCTGGGGCTGCTGCCCTCGCGATGGCGAGAGGCGCGCCTGCTGGAGTCCCTGCATGCCGAGGCTGAGCGCCTGCGCGCCGCCCACGCCGACGCCATCGCGCAGGAGCTGGAGGAGGTCGAGCGGGAGGTCGCCGACGAGGCCGCAGATCGCGAGCGCGTCTCGCACGGCGCGGCGCTGCTCACCCACTGGGACGCTGACGGCGACGGTCGCTGGGATCCCGAGGAGCGCGCTGCCTACGACGTGGAGGTGGAGCGGCTGCGGCGGATCGCCGAGCAGCGCGCGGCCGACAAGCGCTGGTTCCTGTCGTACTGCCACCACCCGTTCGGGCCGGTGCGCCTGAGCGAGCTGCTCGACGCAGGGGCCTCGGAGCGGCTGATGGTGAGCTTCGACGGCAAGACGGGTTGGGTGTGTCTCGCTGATCTCCAGTGGCCGCCTCTCACATCCTGCGACTCAGGCCGCTCCAGGGAAAGAAAGGTCCGATGATCGGCGCGTAGGCTCGGCCTGCGAGGCCCCGGGTCCACTGGCGTTCGTCGCCTGCGCGGCCCGGCTCGCTGTCGTATCTGG
>CAYXGP010000163.1:0-19635 GCA_964464515.1 uncultured Enterobacterales bacterium | reverse complement strand
AGCATCCTCTCGGTGTGATCGCGGCTGGCGGGCACCTCCAGCACCGTGCGACCGCGCGCTCCCAGACCCGCGAGCAGCAGCGCGGACTTCACCTGGGCAGACCCCAGCGTCGTGGAGAGGGTCCGACCGTTGAGCGCCCCCCCTCGGAGGGTGAGCGGTGGCCGCTCCGCGGGCGAGACGAACCGAGCCCCCATCACAGACAGCGGCGCGGTGATCCGCCTCATCGGGCGCCGCCGCAGGGAGCCATCGCCGGTGAGGATCGCGGGGATCCCCTGCCCGGCCAGCAGCCCGCACAGCAGCCGCAGCGTGGTGCCGGAATTGCCACAGTCGAGGGCGGCGGTCGCTGGACGGAGAGCGCCTCCCCGGATCTCGACTCCCCCGGGACCGAGGGGCACCTGTGGACTGAGCGATCGGATGTCCGCCCCCAGCGCCTCCAGGCAGGCGCGCGTGCTGGCGACGTCCGCGCCATCAGGCAGATTGCGCACGCGGGCCACTCCGGAGGCCACAGCGTTCAGCAGGAGCGCGCGGTGGGCGATGGACTTGTCGCCCGGCACCGCGACGCGACCGCAGAGGGGACCCGCCCGCTGGTGGATCACAAGCGCGCGCGACACCGCTACAGAGAACTCCCCTCGCCGCGGACGCGAACGCGGCCGCTCGGGGCCACCAGCTCCAGCCGACTGATGGCGGTGGGGTCTGCTGCGAACCCCGACATCTCGACGTCGGCACCGGTGGTCTCGACGGCCCACGGGGCGGTGGGATCGACCGCCACGAAGATGTCGCCGTCGGCGACCGCCAGGCGGGCCTGCGTGATGTCGCGGAGGGTCGCGCGCAGCACGCCGCTGCCCAGGCGCGCGGTGACGCCCCCCTCCACGTCCAGATCCACGGTGCCGGTGCCCAGATCGATCGCCAGATCATCGACGCCCGTGGCCCAGACCTCGCCGCGGCCCAGGACGACGTGGACCTCGACACCCGCGGGCACCTCCACCCGCGTCTCCACCGTACACGGGATGAACGGCTGACAGCTCGCGGTGAGGCTGAGCTGCCCTCCTTCGAGGTGGTGACCCAGGCTGTGCTTGCCCGCCAGCGAGGCCTCGGGCCCCCGCACCGTGCGCTCGATCCGGAGCTCGTCTCCGGCCAGCAGCTCCACGGTGCCTGCGTGCCCCGAGAGGGTCAGCACGTCGACGTCATCTCCAGGGACCAGCGCCTCGGAGTGGCGCGCGCGCTCGCAGCCGCTCAGCCCCGCCATCGGAGCGGCGAGCAGCGCCGACAGCATCCCCAGCACGAGCTGGGTGCGGGGAATGGGAAGGTTGCGCTGCCCGAGCATGACCGCCTCGTGCTGTAGTCGCCGCGCCAGGACCATGAAGCTGTGGTGGCGCCGGCAACGCTTGACAGGTCAAGACATTAGCATGACCCCGAGCGCGCGCCCCCTCGACCGCCGCCGCTGCTCCAGCCGTGCTGCTCCAGGATCTCGGACACGTCGCGTGGATCGGTGGACCACCCCATCGATCTTCCCCAGGTGCGCTGCTTGCGGGCGAACCGCCAGGTGTCGCGCGCGGTGCGTCGGAGCGCCTCATCCAGCGTCAGCTCACCCCGCAGATGTGCCACCAGGTGGCGGTAGGCGAAGGAGCGCAGGGGGCGCGCGTCCGGCGGACAGCCCCCTGCCAGCACCGCGCGCACCTCATCGAGGTAGCCGGCCTTCACCATCTGTTCGATGCGCGCGTCGATGCGGCCCCGCAGGTGTTCGCGATCCAGCCAGACGACAGGCGCATCGAGGGGGGTCCGCCGCGGTCCCCGGGCGTGGAGCGCGCTCATCGCGGTGCCGGTCAGTCGGTAGACCTCCAGGGCCCGGATGACCCGCACGCGATCGTTGGGGTGCAGGCGCGCAGCCGTCTCAGGATCGACGCGCAGGAGCTCCGCGTGCGGATCTGGCAGCCGCTCCAGCTCTGCGCGGACGCCGGGATCGGCGGACGGCAGCTCCGCCAGCGGGCGCACCAGCGCCGACAGATAGAAGGGGGTGCCGCCAGCGATGATCACGCGGGGATGCTCCGCGCAGACCGCGCGGCAGATCTCCACGAACTCCTCGACCGAGAAGTCCTCCTCCGGATCACGGATGTCGACGCAGAAATGACGCGCCGCTTCGCGCTCAGCCGTGGTGGGCTTGGCCGTGCCGATGTCGAGCTGCCGATACACGGTCATGGCGTCAGCCGAGACGATCACCGCGCCGTGGCGCCGAGCCAGGTCGAGGGCGAGAGCGGACTTACCCGAAGCCGTGGGGCCGGTGAGGATCAGGGGGGGAGGCATCGCTGCTCCGGTCATGCCGTTGGCGCCCAGCGCCGCCAGGAGAATTCGTCAGTGGCTGGAACAACGACCTGGGCCAGCGGCCCTCGGCAGAAGTCGTAATGGCCTCCTGCCGGCTGCGCAGGGCGCCCCGGGGCGCTTCCGGGTACGATCCATCGGTGACCTGCACCGACTGTCCTCGCCGCTGCGCCCTCCGAGGACCCGCCAGCTTCTGCGGCGTCGATCGCCCCGGGCGGATCCACTGGCGAGGGGTGACGCTGCTCGAAGAGCACGAGATCTCCCCCACCTACGAGATCTACTTCACCGGCTGCTCTCTGCGCTGCCGATTCTGCACCATGGCGGCGGCGGTGGCGCATCCCACTGAAGGAGAGTGGCTGGAGCCCCAGGCGCTGGCGGCTCAGATCGCCGCTCCCAGCGTCCCCCCGTTTCGCGCGATCTCGCTGGTCGGGGGAGATCCCAGCGTGCATCTTCCCTATGTGCGCGCGCTCGTGCCCGCGCTGCGGCAGCGGTTCCCAGGCGTGCCGCTGGTCTTCAACACCCACCTGTACTTCGGCCCGGAGACGGCCGACTGGGTCACCCGAACGTTCGACCACGTCGTCGGCGATCTGCACTTCTGGACGCCGGACTGCGCCGCGCGGATCGGCGGCGCGCGGGACTATCCGGCCGTCGCGCGGTCCAGCGCAGAGATCATCGCCCGTGGTCAGACGGCGTTGATACTCCGCGTGCTGGCCCTGCCCGGACACATCGAATGCTGCGCGGAGCCGTCCCTGCGCTGGGCGAGCGGGCTGCCGCGCACCCACGTCCACGCCATGACCCACTACACGCCGGCCGATCGGGCCCGAACCGACCCGGTCCTGGGCCGGCAGCTGACCCCGGCCGAGATCGCGCGGGTGCGTGCAATCGACGCGCGCCGGCCGGCGACGGCCCCCCTGCCCTGGACCCGCCCGCGGAACGCGGAGCACCGCGATCCCCCGGCGCCGCTGGAGATCGATCGCGCTGGGCGAGTGGTGGCGCCGCTGGTCACCGGCGCGCTCCTGCCGCTGCTGGCGTCGCTGGAGCCGGAGCTGTCGCCGCGCCTCTACTACCTGCAGGGCCTCTGTTACCTGAAGGGGACCCGGAATTCGGAGGTGACCCATGCCTGCTGAGCTGGAGGCGCTCCTCCGCGCCCGCTACCCGCTGATCTGGCTCGACACCTGCGAGGAGAGCCGCGCCGCGGAGATCATCTGCCGGGTGGCGCGCTCACAGGGCGACGCGGCGGCAGGCTGGTCGCTGACCTTCGGTGTCCACGATCTGCCCGGGCTCCCGCAGCCCGGCAGCCACACCGATCCGCTGTCGGTGCTGGAGCACATCCGCCGCCAGGAGCGTCGCTGCCTGTGGGTGCTTCGGGACCTGCCGGCGCTGCTGGCGAACAGCCCCCCGCTGACGCGGGCGCTCAAGGACACCGCGATGGTGCTCAAGGAGCGCGGCGGGGTGGTGATCTGCGTGGGAGCGGTCGGACGCGTCCCCCCGACGCTCGCCGGTATCGCCGCGGCCCACACCCTGGCGCTGCCCGACGCCGCAGAGCACCGGACGCAGCTCGAGACCGTGGCCCTGCAGCTCGCGCTGCCGATCTCTGCGGCGGCGGGGCAGGCGCTGTCATCGGCGTGTCTGGGGCTCACGCTGGAGCAGGCCGAGAACATCTGGGCGCGTGTCCGAGCGGCCGGCGGACGGTTCACCGAGGATGACGTGGCGCAGGTGCTCGCGGAGAAGGCGCGGATCGTCCGCGGGAGCGGGTACCTCGAGTTCATTCCGCCGGCCGACATGCGCGCGGTCGGGGGCCTGGAGCACCTCAAGAAGTGGCTGGTGCGGCGCGGGCTGGGTTTCTCCGAGGCGGCGCGCGCTGTCGGCTTGCCGTTTCCGCGCGGCGCGCTGCTGGTGGGGGTGCAGGGCTGCGGAAAGAGCCTGATCGCCCGCGCGGTCGCCGGTCAGTGGCGGCAGCCGCTGCTGCGCATGGACGTCGGCGCGCTGATGGAGGGCCTGGTGGGGGCGTCCGAGGGCAACCTGCGCCGGGCCCTGGATCTCGCGGAGCGCATCTCCCCCTGCGTGCTCTGGGTCGATGAGATCGACAAGGCGTTCGGCGGGATGCAGTCCGGCACCGACGGGGGCACGAGCCTGAGGATGTTCGGGAGCCTGCTGACGTGGATGCAGGAGAAGACCCGCCCCGTCTTCCTGCTGGCGACGGCCAACCAGATCGACGCCCTGCCACCGGAGCTGCTGCGGAAGGGTCGCTTCGACGAGATCTTCTTCGTGGATCTGCCCGACGAGTCGCAGCGCGAGGAGATCTGGCGGGTCCACCTGACCGCGCGTGCTCGGGGCGCGGGAGACCCCGAGCTGCTGGAGCGGGTGTCGCTCCCTGCGCTGGCGCGGCTCTCGGAGGGCTACTCCGGCGCCGAGATCGCCGCGGCGGTGGTCGAGGGAGCGTTCGCGGCGCTGGCCGAAGACGCCCCCCTGTCAGGACCGCAGATCGTCGAGGCGCTGAAGGCCAGCCCGCCGCTGTCGCGAACGCGGGCCGAGACGATCGGCGCGCTGCGGGCGTGGGCCCGTGATCGCGCGCGCGTGGCCGGGTAGTGGACCTCATGGGCCAAGCAGGGGATCCCATGGATGCAGCGCCATGAGCGTGGTCGTGACGGTCGCCGCCGCCGGCAGCGTGGTGGTGGGCGCGAAGATCTTCGCGGGCGTGACCGCGGCGGCGGCCTCTGCGATGGGGCTGCGCCTGATCGACGCGGCGCAGCGTGCCGAACAACGAAACGCCGCATTGCAGGGCGTCACAGAGCAGGGTCTCTCAGAACAGGGCACAGAGGTCGAGGTCAGCGTCGCCACGGAGGCGGCGCTCGAGAAGGCGGTGGCAGAGCGCTGCAGCCTGCGCTTCTCAGGAGAAGACATCGACCTCACGGTGACCCGCGACATCCGCGGAAAGGTCACGGTGCGGGCCCACGGCCGCGGGCTGAGCCGGGATCAGGTCACGGCGCGCGCCGAAGAGCTCCTGGGGCGGATCCGCCAGCAGATCGCGTACCGCGAGGTGGTCCGCAAGATGAAACTGCACGGCTTCGCGGTCAAACACGAGGCGGTGCAAGAAGACGGCACCGTGCGGGTTCACCTGAAGCGACGCTGACGACAGGTACCGAGACGACAGGTACCGGGAGGACAGAAACCGAGGAAGATGGGACGCTTCGACCACATCCAGCCCACGGACGAGGGCGCCGACCCCACCTCCGACCACGGCGGGGAGCGGTTCGACTTCGATCACTACCAGGACCTCGCCGCAGAGGCCCATCGCCGCGGCCGCTACCAGAGCGCGCTGCGGTACTACGGGCGCGCGCTGGAGCAGGACCGGGAGCGCGCGGAGGCGTGGCTGGGGCAGGTGCGGGCGCTGCTGGACATGGGGCAGCCGGCAGAGGCGCTGACGTGGATGGAGCAGGCGGGCCGCATCGTCGGCGAGGTCCCCGGGCTGCTGGCGCTGCGGGCGATCGCGGCGATGCGCAGCGGCGCGCCGGAGGAGGCGCGGGCGTGGTCGGATCGTTCGCTGCGAGACGGCCGCGATGATCCGGAGGTGTGGCTGGCCCGCGCCGAGGTGGTCTTCGCCACCGGCAGCGCAAAGATGGCGCGGGTCAACCTGGACAAGGCCCACGAGCGACAGCCGGGCCCGGAGATCGCGCGGCGCTGCGGGGAGGTGGCGCTCCAGGGCGGCGATCCGGCCACCGCACGAACCTGGCTCCAGCGCGCCCTCCGCGACGCCCCCGAGGACCCCTTGATCGCGCTGCGGCTGGGGGTGTGCTGGGAGCGGATGGGCGATCTCTCACGCGCGCGCGCAGAGCTCGAGCGAGCGCTGTCGCTGGAGCCAGGGCTGGAGAGCGCGCGGCTGGCGCTGGACGATCTGCGCACGGGCGGCGTCGGCTCCTGGCTCGCAGCCGGGTGGCGGCGGCTGCGCGGGGAGACCCCATGAGCACACGCGATCCCCAATTCAAGGACCCCCGATTCAAGGATGCGGAGGTCCAGATCGAGCTCCAACCAGACGGCACGGTGCGCTTCGAGGTGAGCGGGGTGCCGGGAGAGGGCTGCGAGGCGCTGGAGCGCATGCTCGTGGAGGCGCTGGGCGGCGAGGTCACGTCTCGGGAGCGCACCGCGCAGTTTTACCAACAAGCTGCCGCCTACCAGCAGGCCACGGCTCATCAACAGACCGACGCATCAACCGGGATGGCCGATCGGCTCAAGGCCTGGCTGCGGCGGAGCTGAGCCCGCATGGAGTGTCGGCGCTGCGGCGAGGACAACCTTCCCGGCCTGGTCTCCTGCTTCTCTTGTGGGGTGGCTCTCTCCGGGGAGCCCATCCCGACGATCCCCACGACCCCGCGTGTACGGACCCGGAGCCCCCTCCAGCGCCCGACGCGCCCGCGTCGCCGGCGCTTCCCCCGGTTTCCGGTGGACCGCGACCGCCGGCTGCTGGGAGCGGCGATCGTCGGCCTCCTGTTGCCTGGCCTCGCCGCGGCGCGCGCAGGAGACCGCAAGACGGCGGCGATCACGGCGAGCGCGGCAGCGCTCGGCGCGGGTCTGGTGGCGCTGCTGTGGACCTCCGGACTGCAGCCCCTGGGCTGGATGATCCTGGTCGGCGCGTGCTGGGGCAGCGCGTTCTGGGCGGTGCGGGAGCGCTCCGAGCTGGCGAGCCCCGGGCGGGAGGTGATCGCGGCGGTGCTGGCCGTCGCGGCGCTGGCGCTGGTCCAGACCGTCGCGCTGCAGGCCTTCGACGTGTGGCGGCCGCCGGGGGGGGGGGGGGGGCGCCCCCCCACCCCACGCCTCGCTGGCGGCACCTTCCTGGTGACACCCACCGAGCACCTGCAGCCGGGAGAGCTGGTGGCGGTACAGACCGGCGTCAGCGTGGACGTCGCTGCGGTGGTGGCGGTGGCTGGGCAGACGCTGGCCCGGAAGGGCTGGGGCCTGCTGGTCGACGGCGCTCCGCACGTCGCGATCCCGCTCAACCCAGCTGGGCAGCGTCCGCGTCTTCGGGAGGCGCTAACGGTGCCGGCGGGGCACATTGTGGTGTACGCAGATCCCCTCCGCCCGGTGGCGCTGTCCGCCGTCCTGGGAAGGATCACCTACCGATGGACCCCCATCCCCGCGCGCGGCCCCGTCACCTGGCCTCCTCCATGACCGAACCCGCGATCCACCAGATCCTTCGAGAGGCGCTCAAGCACGGCGCCAGCGACGTACACCTGCTCTGCGGGAGCCCTCCGGCCTTCCGCACCGACGGGGCCATCGCGCTCTCGCCGGCGCCGCCGCTGACCCGCGAGCAGATCCAGGACATGATCGACGGCCTCCTGACCGAGGCGCAGCAGAGCCACTACTGGAACGAGCGCAGCCTGTGCTTCTCGCGGCACATCACGGGCCTGGGCTACTTCCGCTTCAGCCTGGCGTTCCAGCTCGGCAGACCGGAGGTGTCGATCCGGATGGTCATGTCCCGGGTCCCCACGCTGGACGAGCTGGGGCTGCCGCCGATCCTGGCAGAGCTGCTGCGGCGGCCCAGCGGGCTGGTGCTGATCACGGGCCCCACCGGGGTGGGCAAGACCACCTCCCTGAACGCGCTGATCGGCCGCATCAACGCAGAGGCGCGCAAGAAGGTCATCACGATCGAGGACCCGGTGGAGTTCGTGCACGAGCGGGGCCGGAGCCTGGTGGTGCAGCGCGAGATCGGGAGCGACAGCCCCAGCTTCAGCGCGGCGGTCATCGGGGCGCTGCGCCAGGACCCCGACATCATCTGCATCGGGGAGATGCGCGATCTGGAGACCATCACGTCGGCGCTCACCGCCGCCGAGACCGGTCACCTGGTGCTCGCCACCCTGCACACGGCGGGCGCGGTCGGCACCATCTCCCGCATCATCGACGTCTTCCCGGCGGCGCAGCAGAATCAGGTGCGCGTGCAGCTCGCCAGCACGCTGGAGGCCATCCTCACCCAGAAGCTGCTGCCGCGGGCAGACGGCAACGGGCGGCTGCTGGTCTTCGAGCTGCTGCTCGTCAACCTCGCGACGCGGAACCTGATCCGGGACGGCCGCGCCAACCAGATCGCCAACATCATCCAGACCGGACGGGCGCAGGGGATGTGCAGCATGGATCAGATGATCCGCGAGGCCTACCAGGCAGGCGAGATCACATGGGACGTCGCGACCTCCGCCGTCTCGGATCCCAGCGGCCTTCGACGCAGCCGATAGCCGCCGTACGGAGAAGCGCAGCCAGCGTCACCCAGAGGTGTCGTTTCAGGGTGTCGAGACGGTCACCGCCCCGCGCTCTTGTTGATCACCTTCCCCTCCCAGCCGCGCCCGGGAACACCCACGACGACCTCGGCGACCGTGTTGTTTCCGTAGGGCCGGGGGATGTAGAGGGCGTCGGACCGCCAGCCGTGCGCGCCGGTGCCCCACTTCAGGCCGTGGCCGTACTGGTTCAGCGGGGGATCCCAGAGCCGGTGAACCTCGCCGTCCGGGCTGACCCGGAAGAGCTGGGAGTTGCTGTACTCGGTGACGTAGATGTTGCCGCAGACATCCAGCGCCATCCCGTCCATGTAGCTCTGGCCCATGCCGCCCGCGAACACCTCGGCGGCGCCCGCGGGGTTCATGTCCTCATCGAGCGCGACCCGAAAGAGCCGCCCCGAGCTGAGCACGCCCACGAAGAGCGTCTGGTAGTCCAGAGAGAAGGCAAGGAGGCGCGGGCCGCCCTGGATGCCGCCGATCTGAAGGCGCTCCTTCTCGCCGGTGTCGGGATCGATGCGCATGATCTGCGAGTTGTTGGCGACCCAGATCATGCCGTCCGGCGCGACGTTCACCTCGTAGGCGTACACATCTGTCGCGAGGATCTGGGTGCCGCCCTCGGGGCTGACGCGCGTGAGGCTGCCCTGTTGACGGGAGATGACCAGATCGCCGTCGTGCAGCCAGTCCATCTGCTCCAACATGCCCAGGCCCGGGACCCAGATATCGGTCACGCCCGACGCGTCGGCGCGGACCAGGGAGCTGTTGTCGCTGCCCAGGATCCACCCGTCCGGATCGAAGGCCACGTCGTGGTAGCCGCGGGCCCCGACGACCTCGTTGATCTCGACCACGGTCTCGGGAAGATCGCTGCAGTCGACGACCCCCGGCTCGCCGGTGTCGGTGGTGGGTGAGGTCGTGGGAGCAGTGGTGGTCCCGCTGTCGGTGCTGCTGGAGGTAGGGACGCCGGAGTCGGTGCTGGTCGGGGTGGTGGTGGACCACGTGGAGCCCCCCGGAATGTCGGTGGAGCTGCCGTCTCCGAGCAGCAGGGCGGCGGGGCTGCAGGCGGTCAACAGCAGAAGCAGTGCGGTCACGGCGGCACCTTGGCGTACGCTCAGGGACAGACTACTGGATCAGGCAGGGATTTTGACGACGAGATGACGCCGATGACGAGCGGAATGTGGCTGGTGTTGGCCTGCAACAGCTCGGGAACGGTGGGCACCCTGAACGACGGAACGGGCAGCGCCACCTCGCACGAGACGCTGACCGGGACCAGCGCGGGCGCTCCCACACTGGACGGCGCATGCTCGCTGGCGGAGCGGTACGGCGGCTTCTCCGCCGCAGTCTATCAAGACCTCGGCTACTCGTACGTGGAGGGCTCCGTCACCGACGGCGTGGTGCCGATCGACGTCCGCGAGGAGGTCATCGCCGAGGGCGAGTGCAGGCTGATGCGACGCAACGTGCCGTACTGCCACCCGGCCTGCGGAGCCGAGGAGACCTGCAACCAGGACGGCTACTGCATCGACTACCCGGTGGAGCAGGACCTGGGCTCCGTGACCGTGACCGGGCTGCTCGACGCCGTGAGCATGGACCCGATCTCCCCCGGGTACAGCTACTTCGACACCGGTCTCTCCCACCCCGCATTCGAGACCGGCGCGGTCATCGAGCTGACCACCGGCGCCGGGGCGTACGACCCCGTCACCCTCCAGGGCGTCGGCGTCGAATTGCTCCAGCTCACCAGCAGCCAGGTCGAGCTGCAAGAAGGGGCGGATCTGCCGCTCGTCTGGACACCGCCCAGCGGCGCGGTCATCGGCCACGTCCGTCTGGATCTGAACATCGACCAGCACGGCAGCACGCCCATCAACGTCTGGTGTGAATTCGAGGACGACGGGGCCGGCACGGTGTCCGCGCTCCTGATCGACGAGCTGATGGGAGCCGGGGTCACCGGCTTTCCCAGCGCCACGCTCACGCGCCGCACCATGGACCGGGCGGCGGTGGGTGACGGCTGCATGGACCTCGCGGTCGCCACGCCGCGCACCCTCGAGGTCGATGTCCTGGGCTACACGCCGTGCATCAGCGACGCCGACTGTCCCGAGGGACAGAGCTGCAACGAAGCGCTGCAGGTGTGTGAAGACGATCGGTAGGGCACCGGTCTACCGGCGCCGCGAGCCCTGATCACGCGTTCGGTCGCGAGCGAGCCCGGATGACGCCGAGGAGCAACGCGAGCAACCCCAGGGAGCCCCCCGACCCGCCGCCTGCCGCGCCGCCACCGCATCCCTCTCCCTTTGCATCACCGGACGCCGTATCCGCAGACCCGCTCTCGAGGTCCGCGCCGTCGCAGTCCTGATCGACGCCGTCACCCGCGACCTCCTCCGCGCCCGGGAACACGACGCTCACCGTATCATCACAGTCGTCGGGATTATCGACATAGCCGGGAGGCTGCTCGCACTCCGTCGTGGTGTAGATGACGTTTCCATACCCATCGCCGTCCGAGTCCGCGTACCAGATGTCGGCGTCGATGGGATCGTCGTCGATCGTACCGTCGCAGTCGTTGTCGATCTCATCGCAGTACTCATCTGCGCCGACATAGGCCAGCGGCTCCGTATCATCGCAATCATCGGCGTTACCCACGTAGCCCTCGGGCTGCTCGCAGGCCGCGGCTGTATAGTCTGTGCTTCCGTACCCGTCGTCGTCGACGTCGGCGTACCAGGTGAGGATATCGGCCGCGTCGTCGTCGACCGCACCGTTACAGTCGTTGTCGACCTCGTCGCAGACCTCGTCAGCGCCCACATAGGCCAGGGGCTCTGTGTCGTCGCAGTCGTCAGCGTTACCCACATAGCCCTTGGGCTGCTCGCAGTCCGTCGTGGTGTAGGCGGCGCTGCCGTACCCGTCGCCGTCCACATCGGCGTACCAGGTGGTCGAGGCGCCAGTGTCATCGTCTACCGTTCCGTTACAGTCGTTGTCGATGCCGTCGCAGACATCAGCGGCGCCCGTCGTCGCCAGGGGCTCTGTGTCGTCGCAATCACTCGAATTGCCCACATAGCCCTCGGGCTGGTCGCAGGCAGCCACGCTATCAGACGGATCACCGTCGCCGTCGCCATCATCATCGGCGTACCAGGCGCTCGCGTCGATGGGGTTGTCGTCGACTGCGCCGTCGCAGTCGTTGTCTATGCTATCGCAGACCTCGGAGGCCCCGGTGTACGCGAGGATCTCCGAGTCATCGCAGTCGCCGGCGTTGCCCACATACCCCGTGGGCTGATCGCACGCGGTCGATGTGTCCGCGGCGTCGCCGTAGCCATCGCCGTCGTCATCGGCATACCAGGTGCTCGCGTCGACCGGACTGTTGTCGATGCCGCCATCGCAGTCATTATCGACCTCATCACAGACCTCGGCCGCTCCGGTCGTCGCCAGCGCCTCCGTATCATCGCAGTCATCGGCGTTACCCACATACCCCGTGGGCTGATCGCAGGCGCTGATCGTGTCTGAGCTGTCTCCGTCGCCGTCGCCATCGCCATCGGCGTACCAGGTGCTCGCGTCGCTGGCGCTGTCGTCGGTGCCGCCATCGCAGTCGTTGTCGACCTCGTCGCACACCTCTGTGGCCCCGTCGTACGCGAGGACCTCCGAGTCATCGCAGTCATCGCTGTTGGCGACATAGCCCGAGGGCTGTTCGCACGCCGTCGAGACGTCCGCGGGGTCTCCGTAGCCGTCGCCGTCGTCGTCAGCGTACCAGGTACCGCTCGCTCCGCACACCCCGTAGTAGACATACGCAGACCCGCTCTCTGCGCTGGTGTCGTCGTCGCCATGGGCGCCCACCACGATGTCGGAGTACCCGTCGCCGTCGATGTCGCCGCCGTCCGCGATCCCATACCCATAGCTGTCCGAGGTGTCGCCGTCGGAGGCCGTCAGCTTGTCCTCACTGGAGGCGTCGATCCCCGAGACGCTGCCATTGTAGATGTAGGTCGCGCCGCGCCCGGAGCCGTCAGCAGACACGGCGATGTTCCCGTAGCCATCTCCGTCGATGTCGCCCAACCCGGACAGGGTCTTTCCGAACAGATCGTCGGTCCCGCCATCAGACGCTGTTATCTTGTCTTCGTTGCGTTTGTCGACACCACTCAGGCCGCCGTAGTAGATGTAGGCAGCGCCGGCCGATGAGGCCTCGTCATCGTCTCCGCGCGATCCGACCACGACCTCATCGAACCCATCCCCGTCGATGTCGCCAGCCCCAGACACTGCGTAGCCGTAGTAGTCGTAGTCTTCGCCATCCGATGCAGTGAGCTTCTCTTCGCTGCTGTTGCTGATCCCAGAGGCACTGCCTTTGTAGACGTAGACGGAGCCGCTGTAGGTGCCCCTGTCGTCATCGCCATAGGCGCCGATGACGATGTCGTCGTATCCGTCGTTGTTCACGTCACCTGCACCCGAGACCGCGATGGCGAAGATGTCGTATGCAGCCCCGTCGGAGGCGGTGATCTTGTCTTCGCTGCCGGCGTCGATCCCTGAAGAGCTGCCGGTGTAGACGTAGGCGGCTCCGCTGTAGGAGCCGTCATCATCGTCACCGTAGGCCCCGACGAGGATGTCGTCATAGCCGTCACCGTCGACGTCGCCCGCGCCGGAGAGGGTCTGCCCGAACAAGTCGTCGGCCGCGCCGTCCGAGGCCGTGATCTTGTCTTCCCGGGTAGCGTCGACTCCAGACGCGCTACCGTAGTAGACATAGACAGCGCCGCTGCTCGATCCATCGTCGTCGTCTCCGTAGGCCCCGACGAGGAGGTCGTCGTAGCCATCGCCATCGACGTCACCTGCGCCGGAGACGGCGTAGCCGAAGAAGTCGTCCGTGTCTCCATCGGAGGCGGTGATCTTGTCTTCGCGGGAGGTGTCGACTCCAGTCGCGCTGCCATAGTAGACGTAGGCCGATCCGCTGCTCGATCCAACATCATCGTCTCCGTGAGATCCAACCAGGATGTCGTCGTAGCCGTCGCCGTCGATATCGCCGGCTCCGGAGATCGAGAAGGCGAACAGGTCGTTGGCGTCGGCGTCGGACGCCGTGATCTTCTCCTCCGTGGAGCTCAGTGTGGGATCGACGGTCACGGGCCAGATCGCGCCCTCTGTATCGACACGCACGCGCAGCCCATCCGCGGTCCACTCGAGCCAGGTCGGCAGCTCGACGCCGTCGGCGTCCCAGGCCAACAGCGAGTCATAGCGCCACTGGTCGCCGAGGCTGCCCAGCAGGGTCGCGCCGGACCCGTCGGGATCCAGCATGAACAACTCACCGATGGAGATCTCGACGTCGAGCCACGCGTCGCCATCGCGGGGCGGCTCCAGCAGGGTCCAGCCGTGCTCCAGACCGTCCGCCCGACTCACCCACCACTCGATCACCGGGCCGTGGTCGATCTCGATCTGGCGGACGCAGTCCGACCCGCTCTGCTCCAGGGCGCACGCCCCCGACGTGGGCTCGGTGCCGCCGAGGGGGAGGCCGCCGTAGGAGGACGTCCGCAGCGTCAGCTCGTCGCGGTGGCGCGCCAGCATGCCCTCTGCGTTCAGCTCAGCGGCCAGGACGCCCGGGATCGTCGCCCCGAAGGTCCCCGGGGAGGTCTCCTGGAGCTGGCGCCGGTCGGCTCTGATCTCGCTGATCCAGGTCGGAGAGCCTCCGCTGAAAACCGAGGATGTCGAGCGATCGATGTTCTGTGGCTGGCCCTCGGGTGCCGGCGGGGACATCGAGAGGCTTGCGGTCGTTGAGAAGAGCGCGAGGAGCAGCATGATGAATGACCCTTCGAGATGGAGTTGACCATCGCACATTCGCGATGGGCCCGCCATGACAAACGAGCGTCGGCGCCCCCTCCTCATCGCATCACGGCTCCCGCTTCTCGTACGGACGCGGCCCGAATCGTGCAGTGACGCGCCAGCGTCCTGATGGCGGCCATCCGTCTCTGCAGTTCTCGCGGCACCCAACACCGAGCCAGGACCCTACACCCACTTGAGTGGTCACCGGCGACAGCGCCGACGATCAAGTCCGATGAAACCGCCGCTCCAGCTCCGTCGGCGTCACCCGAATCGACACCGGCCGCCCGTGAGCACAGACCGAAAAGTCCACCTGGTCCAGTGCCCGCAGCAGCTCCCGCATCTCATACGGACTGAGCACCCGCCCTGCCCGAATCGAGCTGTGACACGCCATCGTCGCCATCATGTGCTCGATCACATCCCGGGCGGGCTCGCCGTCCCCCCCGGCGGCCAGATCATCGGCGACGTCTTCGACCAGCATCCGAACATCGACCCCCTGCAGCGCGGCGGGGACCTGCTTGACCACCACCGTGTCGCCACCGAACGGCTCGACCTCCAGCCCGATCCGGGCCAGGGCCGGCACCCCGCCCGCCAGCGCAGCGACCCGGGCAGGATTGAGCTCGACGATGATGGGCGCGAGCAGGCGCTGACCGCCGCCGAGGTGCTCCCGCTCGGCGCGCAGGAGCCGCTGCAATGTGATCCGTTCGTGGGCAGCATGCTGGTCGATGATCACCAGCTCACCGGCGCCCTCGCACAGCACATAGGTGCGAGCGAGCTGACCGAGCACCCGGAGATCGATGAACCGGGGCACAGGGAGGAGATCGCGTGGGCCCCCGCCACCCTGAGCCGGCTGTGGAGCCTGCGGACTCACACCTGGCGGAGGCGTCGTTGAAGGTTGGGTCCCCGGAGGGGGGGTCACCGGAGGCAAGCCTGGCGGTAGGGGCGAGAGGCGAGGCTCCTGGACCGTCTGTCCCGCAGCCCCCCCCGGCCCGGTGAGCCCGGGTCCGGAGACGGGCGGGCCTCCAGTGATGGGACGCGCTGGCCAGCCCGGCGGCAGCGGCGACAGCCGTGTCTGCGCACCAGGAACCTGTCCGCCAGATGGGAGCGGCAGCGGTCCGGGTGGAGGCAGCGGAGACAATGTGGAGACAGGCTGGGGCCGCTTCGGCACCGGGAGCTTGATGCCGTGCTCGGTGAGCGCCTCCCGCAGCGCGCCGGCGATGAGTCGGATGACGCGGCGCCCGTCGGCGAAGCGGACCTCCGTCTTGGCCGGGTGGACGTTCACGTCGACCTGATCCGGCGGGATGGTCAGTTCCAATATAACGGTGGGGTGGCGACCCTTGGGGACGATCCCACGATAGGCTTCGCGGATGATCTTCCGAAGCACGGGGTCATTGACGTACCGCCCGTTGACGTACAGATAGATGCTGCCCTGGGCGCTCCCGCGATGGACCCCGACCGGGGAGATGAGCGCCCGCACCGCGAGGTCGTCGAATTCGGCGGCAGCGGGAACCAACGCATCGCCGTGGGGACCGAGGAGCGCGCCGGCGCGATCGGCCCGTTCTTCGACTGCGGGCGCGCGAATCACCGTCTTCCCGTCGTGGGTGACCTCGATGTCGAGATCGGGCCGCGGTAGGGCCTGACGCACCACGGCCTCCAGGCAGTGCGACAGCTCGGTGCTGGGCCGGCGCAGGAACTTGCGCCGCGCGGGCACGTTGAAGAACAGCGTGCGGATCTGGATGTCGGTGCCAGGCGGACCGCCAGCGTCCTCGACCGTGAGCAGGCGTCCGCCCTCCATGACCACGCGCGTACCCGTGTCGTCGCCGGCGCGCCGGGTGGACAGCTCGAACCGCGAGACGGCGGAGATGCTGGGCAGCGCTTCGCCGCGAAACCCGAGCGTGACCACCCGGAAGATGTCCTCGTCGCTGCGGATCTTGGAGGTGGCGTGGCGCTCGATGCAGAGTGTGGCGTCGGCGCGCCCCATGCCGCGCCCGTCGTCGATCACCCGTATCAGCGTGGCGCCACCGCCGCGGAGGTCTACCCGGATCTCGGTGGCGCCCGCGTCGATGGCGTTCTCGACGAGCTCCTTGACCACGCTGGCGGGTCGCTCCACCACCTCGCCAGCCGCGATCTTGTTGATCACGCCGTCTTCGAGGATGCGGATGGCGCTCGGCGTCGTCACTTCGGCGCGCCAGGCTTTCGCTTCTTTCGAAAGTGAACCCGGATGGGTGTCCCCGCGAACCCGAACACCGCGCGCATCCGATTGATCAGATAGCGCTTGTACGGCGCCTTGATCGCCTCGGGCGTATTCGACCAGATCACAAACGTAGGCGGACGAACGCGCGCCTGCGTGATGTAGTTGAGACGAACAGGGTGGTGGTACCGCTGCGGCGGCGAGTGCGCCTCGACCGCCTCCTCAAGGAACCGATTGGCGCGGGCAGTCGACACCCGTCGATCGAACTGACCATAGCACTGTTCAGCCAATGGGAGTATCCGCCCGACCCCCTTGCCGGTCAGCGCGGAGATGAACAGGCGCGGCGCCCAGGAGAGGTGCGGGAACGACCGCTCGATCTCGTCGGTGACAACGTGCATGTTGCGGTCGGTCTGTCTGCGCACGAGATCCCAGCGATTCACCAGCAGAACACACGCCCGCCCCCGATCGGTGATCAAGCCCGCGAGTCGGGCGTCCTGGTTGCTCGGGGGGGCCGTCCCGTCGATCATCAGGAGCGTGACGTGGCAGCGCTCGATCGTGCGGATCGCCTGGAGGGTGGCGCGAGTCTCCAGCTTGTCGCCGATGCGCGCCTTCCGACGGATACCCGCTGTGTCGACGATTCTCCAGTTGCGGTCGCCCACTCGAAGCACAGAGTCGACGGCGTCCATGGTCGTGCCAGCCATATCGTGAACGACCTGCCGCTCCTCGCCCAGGATCTGGTTGACCAGCGTAGACTTGCCCACGTTGGGGTGGCCCAGCACCGCCACCCGGATCTCGCGTGACTCTTCGTCGTCGGGCTCGGCCTCCGCGTCCTCGGGGAGCCGCGGAAGGATCTCGTCCCACAGCTCATACATCCCGCGCCCGTGCTCTCCGGAGACGCAGACCATCGGCTCCATGCCCAGGGCCCAGAACTCCGCCGCCTCGTCCTCGTGGCGCGGGCCGTCCACCTTGTTGACCACCAACACGACGCGGTCTCCGCGCCCGGAGCGTCGGAGGACGTCGGCCGTGAGCTTGTCGGCGGGGGTCAAGCCGGCCTTTCGGTCTACGACGAACAGGACCAGGTCGGCCTCTTCGATCGCCGCCTCGGCCTGGGTGCGCACCTGCGCGAACAGCGCCCCCTCGGGCAGCGCCGAGAGGTCCGGCTCAAACCCGCCGGTGTCGATGAAGATGACCTCGCGCCCCTGCCACTCTGCGGTGCCGTAGTTGCGATCGCGCGTGGCGCCGGGACGATCGTCCACCAGCGCGCGGCGCTCTCCCACCAGGCGGTTGAACAGTGTGCTCTTGCCGACATTGGGTCGGCCGACGATGGCGATGACGGAGCGCATGGCCCCTCCCCCGATCAGTACGGTCCTGATCGATTCTACTCGATTCTACTCGATCCCCAGCTCGCGGAGGAGCCGGGGGTTGCGTGTCCAGTCGCGCTTGACGCTCACGTGGAGGTCGAGGTGGATACGGGTGCCCAACAGCGCCTCGATGTCGGCGCGCGCGCGGGTTCCGATCTGCTTGAGCTTCTCCCCGCCCTTGCCGATGATGAGACCGCGCTGAGAGTCCCGCTCGACCAATATACGCGCGAACACCACGACGACTCCGCGCCCCTCTTCGCCCTCCGCGCGCTCCTCCCAGCCCTCGATGATCACCGCGGTCTGGTAGGGCACCTCCTGGTGGGTCAGCCGGAAGACCTTCTCGCGGATCAGCTCACCCACGGCGAAGCGCTCGGGCTGATCGGAGACGGTGCCCGCGGGATACAGCGCCTCCCCCGCGGGGAGCCCCCGCCGCCACGCCTCGACCAGCCGATCCACGTTGCTGCCCTTCAGCGACGAGACAGGCACGAGCTCCGCCCCCGGCAGGCGCTCATGGAACGCCGCCATGATCGGCAGCAGATCCGGCTTGCGCATGACATCGACCTTGTTGAGGGCGACCACGGGCGGGCGGCTGCCGGCGCTCGTTATCAGCTCTGCGATCTGCTCAAGGCCGGGGTGCAGGACCGGCCGGTCGGAGCGCCGACCGGCGATGCGCGCTGCGTCGACCACCCAGCAGATCAGATCGACCTCGCCCATCGCGGAGCGCGCCGCGCCGACCATCGCCCGGTTCATGCGCGACTTTGCGCGGTGCAGGCCGGGGGTATCCACCAGGACAGCTTGGAGATCGTCCGCGGTGTGGATGCCCACCACCCGGTTGCGGGTGGTCTGCGGCTTGCTCGACGTCGCCGCGAGCCGCACGCCCAGCACGTGGTTGAGCAGCGTGCTCTTACCCGCGTTGGGGCGCCCGACGAGGGCGATCGTGCCGGCGTGGTGGTCGGACATCGGATGACTCGGTAGAGGGAATCCCGCCCCCTAACCGGTCGGCCGCCTGCCGCGATCAGGCGCGGGCGCGGCGATCAGGCAAGGCGCCCCGATCAGGCCGGCGTCAGCTCGAACGGCAGCGAGACGTCCGCGTCGATCCGTGGATCGAAGTGCCACCGCCGCAGCTTGCGCACGACGCAGGCCTCGAGGTTGCGGTCGCCGGTGGTGTTGCGCGTGACCAACACATCGGCGACGGTGCCGCTGTAGACGCGCAGCACCACAGACAGCTCTCCCGCGGTGTCGGAGCGATGCTCCAGCGACTCTGCGTAACAATACTGCACCTGGCCTGCGCGATGACTCACGACGTCTGCGATGTCCGCGGACGCCTCGGGACCGACCCGCTGCCGACTCGACAGATGCGCGACCTTGCGGATCATCCGAAGCAGCTCGCTGTCACCGGGATGCAGCGGCCGAATGGCGTGTCGCACCAGATCGGCGATGCGCGCCAGCGGGGCGTCGCGGCGGCCTTGCAGCACCTCCGCCAGCGCACCCGCGGCGAACGCCATCCGAAACCCCGCGGAGGCCTGGTCGAACCGCTCGTGGGCTTGCGCCACCGACACCCGGTGGAGGCGCTTCTGCACGAGGCTGTCCGCGCTCATCCCGCGGGCCTTGAGCCGCACAGCGGCGAGCACCCCCTCGGCGGCCGGGACGCGGCGCACCCGGTAGAGCGCGGTCATCGCCTCCCCCCCCCTGAGGGCCCCCCCCCCCCCCCCCCCGCGGGGCCCCACCCCCCCCCCCGCCCGGGCCCCCC
>CAYXGP010000162.1:0-19653 GCA_964464515.1 uncultured Enterobacterales bacterium | reverse complement strand
CCCCCCCACTACTGGCGCGCGCCGGAATCCCTATCGGGACTTCCGCCGAGCACCACTAGCCCTCGGTTGTCGGTGCCCAGGGCGCTTCGTAGGAGAGGCACCGCCGCGGCACGTCTCTTCGTGAATCGCGGTTCGTGGCTTCGCGGAGACGCGGTTCGTGCAATCGAGGAGCGCGAAATCGAGAAACCGCGGAGTGGTGAGGTCGTGTCGCCGAGAGACCGTGGACACGCGGAACCGATCGTGCCCGCGTTTCCTCGATCCCACGCCTGATCGGCACCTCGACTTCACCGAATCCACGAAGCCACGTTCTCGCGGTCCCGGTCTGGAGGATCTCGATCCGAAGCCACGTTCCCAGGATCCGCGATAAGCATAGGGGAGCGGGGGAGATCCGGGCCCTGGTTTCTACTCCATGATCTCCGAAAAATCGCAGTCCCCATTCGGCGTCACGTCCGCGCAGCCCGCCGGAAAGTCGATCTGCGACGTCCCCTCCCAGGTTGCCAACGTGAACGCGAGGATCTGCTCCATCGCTGCGTCTCCAGCGATGGTGCTGCGCGCGGCGAACCCATGCACGTCGTATGCATCCGTCGCGGGCACCCGATACTGCGTCATCCCCGATCGACCGACCGCTGAATCGACGGCCTCGAGGTCTGGCAGCTCCGAGAGCTGCGGACCCACCATCTGCGCCTCCAGCGCGCGCGCGAGCACGTCGGTTCCCGGGTTGGGCGAGATGGGATCGTCCATGCTCTCCTGCAGCAGGAAGGTGCCCCCCGCGGCCTCCAGGGCCCAGATCGCTCCGTCCACGTCGTCCCAGCTCCCCTGGGCCATGGCGACGGCCAGCCGCAGATCGATGACGTCGTCGTCGTACCAGGCCAGGAGGAGGGGCTCCAGCGCGGCGGTGTAGAACAAGGCGTGGGGGAAGATGTGCGTCCAGGCGCCGCTCGGCACGTTCAGCACTGCGGCGTTGATCTCCGGCCACGCAGCGCTGATCACCGCGCCCATGCTGCCCCCAAGGGAGCCGCCCATCCACATCGGGGCCCCCTCCGGGCGGGCGCCCGCCACGGGGTTGACCTCGCCCGCGATGGTCTCTGCAGCCAACGTTTCTGCCAACACGCCGTCGAGCGCGTGAAGGACCGCATATGCACAGACGATGGACTGCAGGAGCTGCGCGGTGGAGCGATGCGATCCGAGCAGGAGCTGCGCGAAGTCCTGCACCGTGTATGCGAGATCCTCTCCACGCCAGCCGCGGAACTCCACGCCGACCTTGGCCGCGCCGATGCCCGCCAGACCGGCGTCGAATTCGCTATCGGCGACCGATCCTCCCGTGCCGTGTCCATACAGGACGACGCGGTAGGTGTCGACGGCTGAGCTGGGCAGCGTCACGCGGAACTCGGCCGCGTCCGCCCCCTGGACCAGCGGCGTCCCGTCCGCGTCCAATACGAGGGTGCGGTCTTTCGACACGAACCCGGGCACGCCGGTCACGCGCCCCCGAACGATCCCGGCGATCTCCTCGGTGGAGTTGAAGCTCATCGAGTCGATCTCCACGCCCAGCTCCGCGGGATCGACCGCCGCCAGCATCGCGCTGAGTCGGCCGGTGACGTCGGCCTGGGTGCGCGTGGTGAAGTCCCACATGCGGACCACCTGCTCGGGCGCGAACCCGGCGGCGCCCAGCCGCTCGACGTTGGCCGCGTGGTAGGCCGCCAGCGCCTCGTCGGCGCTGCTCGCGGGGGTCTGTAGACCCAGCGCGACCCGCGTAGCGGTGTTGATATCGGGCGTCGCGCCCTCTGCGGTGCGCAGCTCATCGGTGATCACGATCAGGTGCTCGGCCCCCTCTGCCAGCGGCGCCAGCGGGTAGGCGAGGATGAGATCCACCGGATCGATCGACGAACCGCCCGAGACGACCTCCATCCAGAGCGGCACCTCCACGGGCGCGGTCCCGCTGACGTCGAGCAGCCGCAGCGGCGCGTCGGCCAGCTCGCGTCCAGCCTGCGCGCCGTCGAGGAACGAGGTGTCGAGCCGCTCCCGAAACCCCGCAGCGACCGGGGTGAGCCGCGAGAAGCCGTCGGCCTGATTGGCGAAGCTCACGTCGTCTCCGGGCAGCGACGTGGGGTCCAGCGCCAGCCGCACGCCGGTGGGGCTGGCTGCGTCGGTGATGGTGAAGGCGCTGCTGGGCCAGGGGAGCAGGCACCGGGTGGGATCGAGGTCGTCGCAGGGAGCCGTCAGCGGCGCTCGCTCGCTCGAGGCGACGGTCGTGGCCACTGTGCCGGAGTCGGTCACGACGCCGTCGCCGCCTTCGGGTTGCCCGCAGCCCATCCACAACACCGCGACGGCTACCCTCACGTCTCGTCGTCGAGCCACGGCCACTCCCTGCAAAGCGCGCTAATTATAGTCGGTGCCGGAGGCCCGATGCACCGCTCCATTCCCACGTCGATGTACCCCCTGCTCGCGCTGCTGGCTTGCACCGAACCCGAAGAGTCGACCGGCCCGACGCAGGTGACCACCCACCCCGAGCTGGGGGTCATCGACGTCGACGAGGACGGAGACGGCTACGGCTCACAGGAGGACTGCGACGACGGAGACTCCGAGATCAACCCCGACGCCGTCGAGCTGTGTGACGAGATCGACAACGACTGCAACGGCGAGATCGACGGAGACACATGCGTCGATGAGATCCGCACGTGGTACGCCGACGAAGACGGCGACGGCTACGGCGATCACGACAGCACCACGGAGGACGGGCACCGTCCCGACGGGTACGTCGCCAACGCCGACGACTGCGATGACGACGACGACGACATCAACCCCGACGCCGCGGAGGACTGCAACGACATCGACGACGACTGCGACGGCAACATCGACGAGGGCGTCGCGGACTGTGGAACGACCGGGGGCACCTCGGGTGGTGGAACGACCGGCGGGACCACAGGCGGAACCACGGGTCTGGTGTACAGTGCGAGCTGCGCGGACGCGCTGGCCCAGGGGCTATCCACCGGCGACGGCGTCTACGAGATCGAACCTGACGGTGACGGCACCATCATCGACGTCTGGTGCGACATGAGCACCGACGGCGGAGGCTGGACGCTGATCCAGCGGAGCGTCTGGGACTGGGCGTCCAACAAGCCCCTGTACAGCGACCTCGCGACCTGGCTCGACGTCACCGTGGGCTCCCCTTCCGTCGCCACGGGGTACCGGATGGCAGGGCGAGAGTGGAGCACCTTCCTCGCGAGCGGCGAGATCCTGCTGACGCTGGAGGCCCGGGACAGCGCCGACGATGGCACGAGCTGCGCTCCGCTGCACTACCTCGCCACGGGGGCGGTCCTCTCCGTCGCCGACGACGCGGCGACGCTGGACGGGCTCACCGCCGATGTGACGATGACGAACGACACCGAGCTCTCGACCACCGACGCCGGTCCCTCCACGAATTGCGTGAGCAACGGCGGGTTGCCGTGGTTCTATGGTGGCTGCTGCACGACGTGTCCGACCTACCAGGGGCCCTACTGGAGCGACTCGCCGCACCCGATGGCGAACTACGTCGATGACACCCCCGATCTGAACGGATCATCGATCGTCGACGCCTGCCCCTCAGGATCGGCGACGCCCACTGAATCCAGCAGCGCTCACTGGGGCATCAACGAGATGTCGTTCCTCGTGCGCTGACCAGCGCACCCGCCCCTGCTACCGAACGACCGCCACGCTACTGCCACACCACCTGCACCTCCCAGGCCTGCGGTCGGATCCGCAGCACCAGATCGGAGGCCGTGAGCGGCACGATCGCGTGGATCTGGGTGTGGTCCTCGTCCCAGCCGCCACCCGTGGGGCCCGCTTCCATCGCGAAGACCACCGGCGCAGCCGGCAGCTCCAGGGGATCGGTGCCCGCGCTGCTCTCGATACCGGTGATGCGGAGGGTCCCGTCGTTGACGGCGAAGGTCAGCGCGTCGCCGTCGGAAGAGGGCTGGGTTCCCGACAGGATCAGGAAGCTGATCGCGCCGTCGTCGGAGACATACCGCTCGTCCTCGCGAGCGCGACCGATCTGCTCACCGGAGGTGCTCCCCTCCACCCGCCAGTCGCCCGAGATGCCGTCGTAGGTGAGGAGCCAGTTCTCGGACAGGGCGACGCCGCCGCACGTCGGCATGGTGATGTACCGTCCGGTGGACGTGTCGAGGTAGATCTCCGGATCAGAGGTCTGCCCGACGTCGTCGAAGGTGATCACCTCCACGCCCTGGCTGGTGTCGATTCGCGGGCCCGCGATGTCGATCGCCAGGCAACCGGAGTCGCCCTCGGCCATCGCCACGCTGCCATCCACGAGGGTGATGAGGACGACGTTCTCTTCGAGTCGCGCGCCGAATTCGGACGTCTGCTGCAGGCGGATCTGCTGGGGCGTCGCGGAGAGACCGATGATGGGGCTCCGCAGATCGACCCCGCCCGTCACCCCGTCGAGGGGGTTGGCGTCGAGCCACGTGCCCGCGTCGAGATCGTAGACGTCCAGCCGGTTGGAGGTCGTCGTGGCGACGAACAGGTGCCGGTACGCCGGCTCGTCCACGATCTCGTCGCCTTCGTCAGAGACCACCGCCAGCGCGGTGACCGGACCGTCGGTGGAGATCTCCGTGAGTGACGCCGCGGTGCCCGCCACTGGATCGATGGTCAACTCCAGGATCACGGGCTGCCGGGAGTCGCCGATCCAGATGGTCTCGTCGTCGGTGATGATTCGCCAGGGCTGCGTCCCCTCCGGGAGGGAGATGCGTCCTCGCGCGCTCGCGGCGTCGGCGTCCCACAGGACCAGCTCCGCGGACGTCTCCGTCCACAGACCGACCAGGATCACCTCGGGGCTCGGCGGATAGGCCACCAGCCCCATCACCGTCCCGCCCAGATCGTGCTCGACCACCCCGGCGTGGGTCGCCAGCTCGATGCGATCTCCCAGGGTCGCTGTGCCCTCGACCGTAAACGTGAGCTCTGCCTCGTCCGACTCCCACTGCGTGTCGGTGCTGGCCGGCTGACCCTGCTTTCCCGACCTTGAGCCGGTGACCCACCACCGCTCTCCGTCGTATTCGATCGACCAGGACTCGGTGGTCGTGTACCCGTGCCGGAGGGTCACGCCGCTGAGCGCGGCGGCGTCTCCGCTGCCGTCGGCGTCGATGAAGACCGGCTCGCTGAGCTGGAGCTCCGGCACCTGCGGGAACCCGTCGGCGTCCACTCCCACCGTGTACGAGGCCTCGACCAGCCGGTCGAAGGCCAGGTCGGCGGCGAACACCTTCACCACGCCCTCGCCGGGGGCGCGAAGCGCGATCTGCCCCAGCGCCCGCTCATCGCCCGTCGCGACGACCCGCGGCGGGAGAAACGGCGAGGCGGCCTGATCGCTGAGCAGCGTCGCGTGCTTCAGATCGAGCGGCGTGATGGTGCCCGACCGCGTGTTCGCCACGAAACCCACCGGCACGTCGAACGGGCTGGCGTCGTCGGCAGGCAGCACCACCGAGGCGTCCGGGCCGTCGAACGCCCACCGGCGACCATCGTCGGTGTCGCACGCCAGGGCGCCCAGCGCCAGGATGATCAGCGGTTGACGATCCACGTGCGCATCTCGAGGTAGTCGGGGCTGGTCTCGTCGAGATCGAGCACGCCCAGGGTGGACAGAGCCAGGCCGTCTTCATCGACCTCGCCCACGTAATTGGCGATCACCGCGGCGCCGCCGTCGGGCGTGAGCACGAGCGCGTAGGGGTTCTCCCCCACGTTGGAGATCTCCGCGACCCACTGCCCGAACGGCCCCAGCGCGAGGTCGTAGATGCTCACGCTGTTGGCGTTGAAATTGGTGAGCACCAGCCGCCGACCGTCAGGATGCAGCACCATCTGCGCCGGACCCACGCTGGACTGGGTGTTCAGCCCCTCGTCGCGATCGAGCCCGCGCGCCGCAGGCAGCCACCCCACGACCGGGTCTTCGATGATGTCCGCGCTGGCGTCGTCCGTAAGCGCGGAGACGTCGAGCACGAGGATCGACTCCGGGTTGTGCGCCAGCGCATAGAGCTGGTCACCCACCGGCACCACCTGGCGGAACCCCGCGCTGGTGCTCGCGCCGTCCACGCGGATGATCGCCTCGACGTCGAGGTAGTTGAGGTCGGAGAATCCCTGCGCGGCGTCGGAGTCGTCTCGAATGTCGATGACCGCGATGTAGGGCAGGTGCTTGCTGACCCCATAGAGCACTCCCCGATCGGAGTCGACCGCGAGGCTGATGAGGCCCAGGCCGGACATCTCGCCGTCGGGGATGGTGGTATCGAGGGGGATCGCCAGGGCGTCGGGATCGCCGCGCTCGGTGGAGAAGGTCAGCTCGTCTCCCGGCGTGGGCCGCGCGAGGATCTTGTGCATGTGCTCCGGCGTCGCCGCGGTGAGCGCCCCCACCCGCGAGACGTCGTCGTACAACCCCGCGTACCAGCCGGTCCACCGATCTCCGTCGGGGATCAGGAGCGGCCGGCGCAGCCCGTCGGGGTGGAACAGCCCGCCGTCCTCCGTGAGCACCGGGCGCGGCGTCTCCGCGTCTGTCGTGCTCGCGCCGTCGAACGCCTCGTCGTCGCTGCTCCGGAAAGCATGGCCCAGGCGCCACACCGCGCCGTCGGTGCCCGCGTACCACAGGTGCAGCCCGTCCTCGTCTGCGATCACGAATGGATCGCGCACGCCCGAGTCGTCCCAGTCGCCGGGGGTGCCCGTTCCGAGCAGGTAGCCGCGGGTGCCCTCGTCGCGGGTGAAGGTCTCTCCGTCGGAGGAGATCGCCGCGCCGATGCGCCAGGTCTCTCCGTCGGTGCCTGCGTACCACAGCCGCAGGCGGCCGTCCGAGAGGGTCTCCACGCTGCCGGGGACCACCGCCACGCTGTCCCACTCCTCGCCGTTGCCCAGCACCTGTCCCGCGCGGGTCCAGGTCAGGCCGTCGGTGCTCGTTGCGAGGCCGATGCGCTGCACGGAGCCGTCGTCGCCGGCGTAGTACATTCGGAACCCGGAGCCCTCGCGCACCACGGTGGGGGAAGCCACCCCCTGCGCGTCGAACCCCGTGGCCCCTTCCAGGACGACTCCGCCCGGCTCGATCGTACCGTCTGCGGAGATCTCCGCCACGCCGATCCGGGAGACACCCCCATCCGAGACGAGCGTGGTCCAGGCCAGTCCAGCGTCCTCATCGATGCTGTCGATGCGGATCCCGCCTTCGGACTCGGCGCCGTCGTCTCCGGGCCCGAGGTGGTACCCAGCTACCGCCGTCGCGCGCCATCCCCAGCCCTCCGCGACGTACTCTCTGCCGGGCTCCATGGGCGCGGCGAGGGCACCTACGGCCTCACCGGAGGCCCTGAACAGGGCTGACGGCGCTGACGCGAGGGCCACCCGCGGGGGACTCTCGGAGATCGCGATCGACGGCTCGTAGGACAGCCCGTCGCCGCTGAAGGACCAGTCCCATCCGTCGCCGCTCCGTGCCTCCGCGACCTCCCACTGCCCCGTGGCGTCGTCGCGGATGGACACCCACATGCGCCAGGAGCCAACATCCATCGACAACACCGGCGCCGCGACGTCAGCGCCATCTTCCGAGAAGATAGGGACGTCGTCGGCGATCCAGGTGGCGAGATCGTCGCTGACGGCGTGGCCGATCGTCATGCGATCGCCGTCGTCGGCGGTGTAGAACATGCGCCAGCGCTCGGACTGAGCGTCCCAGACCACCGCGGGGGTAGAGACGCCACCCATCTCGTGGGAGTTCTCAGGCGACAACAGCGGCGCGTCGAGCCGCTGGTAGGTCACCCCGTCGGCGCTGGTGGCCGCGGTGATGGTGCGGTCTCCGGCTGCGTCGGTGACGTCGTACACCAACCAGAACGCGTCCGAGCCGGCCAGGAGCGCCGGTCCGCCGATGGTGATCTCGTCGTCGGCCGCGGTGTACAGTGCGGCGTCGGAGATCGTCCAGTCGCCGACCCAGTCTCCAGACTCCGCCGCGAAGATGCTGTCACCGTCGGCGAAGATCATCAGACCGTCGGCAGCGTAGCTGGGATCGCGGACCTCGGTGACGGTGTCGTCGGGGGCGAGCTCCGCGCCGAGGTTGCTCGCGGCGTACACGCCGTTGCCGGTGGTCTGGTTTCGGGTCAGGCCCTCTGCGCCGGGCAGCCACAGCCACCACGTCCCCTCGATCCAGTCCAGCGTCCAGATGTCGTCGGGGAGATCCTCGGTGGCGTAGGCCTCCAGATCTGCCAGGGCCGCCGTGGAGCCTGAGTAGTCGTCGTCGTAGAAGCGCTCCGTGGTCAGCACGTGCTCGGGCCACGGCTGAACGATCGAGAGCGTCTCGCCGCTGGCGTCGATCACCGAGACGGAGTGGCTGGTGCGGTTGGCGACGTAGGCCCACCCGCTCACCGGATCGCGCACGACGTCCACCGGATCGGACTCTACGGTGATCGAGCTGGCGCCGTTCGGCCCGCGGCCCGAGTACACGGGCGTCAGGGGGTTCGAGACATCCACGAGGTGGACATCGTCGTAGGACTGACGCACCCGGGCGTCTTCGCTCAGCCGCGACGCGACGAGCGCGAGATCGTCTGCCAGCGCCAGGCCGCCCACGAAGTCCGGCATCTCCAGGGCGCCTGCGCCGAGCGAGTCGATCGTCACCCGGCCCATCTCGAGGATGTCGTCGGACCAGGGGATCGCCCCGAGCGAGCCGTTCGTGAACAGGCTGTAGGGGTTTGAGTTGGTGACCAGCAGCACCGGCGCGCCGTCAGCGTCTTCGACGAAGTGCAGCTCAGTGGGGCCGGCCAGGCATGTGCCGATTCCGATCTGCCCGTACTCGTAGACGCCGTCGGGGTAGACGGCGCAGTCCCCGACGTCGGGCAGCGGTGCTTGCCGGGTGCAGGCGAGGAGGAGCAGGGAGATCATGGGTCCCCGGGGGTATCACGATTCCACTGTCTCGGACGTCTTGGGTGCCCCGAACGGCACGACGATCACCCCACGCCCCCCGGCATCGCTCACAAAGAAGCGCACCTCCACCGACTCCCGGGGCTGGGGAACGTCGCGGCACTCCAGCGCCGCCTGGAACGTCGCCCCGGCCGCGAGCGTGGTGATCAGCGCCTGGCGATCGGTCTGCGGGTCCATCTCACAGGTCACCCAGCGCACGCCGTCCACCCGCACCTCCGCCCGGGACAGATCGACGCGGGGCATCGTCTGGCCGTCGTTGCGCACCGACACCTCGACCCGCAGGTCCAGGCCGCGGGTGGGCACATGGTCGATCTCCGCCGCTCCGCTCACCATCATCAGCACCGGCGCCTCGGGCTGCCCCAGGGGAGGCAGCGTCCAGGTCCCCGCCGGCAGGCAGGCGCAGAGCAGGGAAGCGCAGAGCAGAATCGCCAGCCCGATCACGGCGGAGCGCTCACAGCAGGTCCCCACTCACAGGAGCCCCAGCGCCGCGTGCGCCGCCGCCAGCCGCGCCACCGGGACCCGAAACGGCGAGCAGCTCACATAGTCGAGCCCGATCTCGTGGAAGAACTTCACGCCGCCCGGCTCGCCGCCGTGCTCACCGCACACCCCGACCTTCAGCCGCGCGTTGGCATGCCGCCCTCGCTCGGTGCCCAGCTTGACCAGCTGACCGACGCCCTCGACATCGAATCTGCTGAGCGGGGAGTCGGGGAGAATGCCCGCCGCGAGGTACGCGGGCAGGAACGTGCCCATGTCGTCTCGAGAGAAGCCGAACGTCATCTGCGTGAGGTCGTTGGTGCCGAACGAGAAGAAGTCCGCGTGTTTGGCGATCTCTCCGGCCAGCAGCGCGGCACGGGGGAGCTCGATCATCGTACCCACCCGGTAGTCCAGCGAGATGCCCTGCTCCGCCAGCGCCTCCTCGGCGGCCTCGGTCACCTCCTTCCGGCAGGCGATCAGCTCGCGGTCGATGCTGACCAGCGGGATCATGATCTCGACGTTCACCTCCACCCCGTCGCGGATGCAGTCAGCGGCGGCCTCGATGATGGCCCGCACCTGCGTGCGGTAGATCTCGGGGTTGGTGACGCCGATGCGGCACCCGCGGTTGCCCAGCATGGGGTTGACCTCGTGGAGCTGCCGCAGCCGCTCCTTGAGCACCTCGGTGCGCACACCGAGGTCGCTGGCCACCGCCACGACGTCCTCCGCCCGCGTGGGCAGGAACTCATGCAGCGGGGGATCGAGCAGCCGCACCGTCACCGGCAGGCCGTCCATCGCCCGGAAGAGCTGATCGAACTCGTCGCGCTGGATGGGCAGCACCCGCGCCAGTGCGCGGGCCCGCGTGCGGGTGTCTTCTGCGGTGATCATCTGCCGCATCGCCCGCAGGGCTTCGGGCTGGAAGAACATGTGCTCGGTTCGGCACAGGCCGATCCCCACCGCTCCCAGCTCGCGGGCGCGCGTGGCGTCGGCGGCGCTGTCGGCGTTCGCGCGCACCTGCAGCACCGCCCGCTCGTCGGCCCAGCGCAGCAGCTCCGCCATGGCACCGGAGTCCGTCGGAGGCGCCAGCGTGGGCACCTGCCCTTCCATCACCTCGCCGGAGCCGCCGTCGATCGTGATCCAGTCCAGTCGCTTGACCACGGTGTCGCCGGCGTAGAACAGCTGCCGGGCGTAGTCAACGGAGATCTCCGTGCAGCCGACCACGCAGGGCTTGCCCATGCCCCGCGCTACCACCGCGGCGTGGGAGGTCTGCCCCCCGCGGCTGGTGAGGATCCCCTGCGCCACGGTCATACCCTGGATGTCCTCGGGGGAGGTCTCCATGCGCACGAGCACCACCGGCTCGCCGCGCTCCACCAGCTCCTGCGCCTCGTCGGAGTGGAACACCACCCGCCCGCAGGCGGCTCCGGGAGAGGCGTCCAGCCCCCGCGCGATGACCTTCCGCGGCGCGTCCGGGTCGAGGACGGGGCGCAGCACCAGCTCGAGGGTCTCCGGAGCGATGCGCCCCAGCGCCTGGTCCGTCGTGATGAAGCCCTCGGAGACCATGTCCACGGCGATCTGCACCGCTGCGGCAGGTGTCCGCTTGCCCGTGCGGGTCTGCAACAGATACAGCTGCCCCTCTTCGACGGTGAACTCGATGTCCTGCATGTCGCGGAAGTGCTCTTCCAGACGCTTCTGGATGTCGTAGAGCTGACCGTAGGCCTCCGGCATCGCCTCCTTGAAGGTGGCCCGCCCCCCCGTGGGCTGCTCGTCGGACAGCGGCAGCGGGGTGTGCGTGCCGGCCACGACGTCTTCGCCCTGCGCGCGCGGGAGCCACTCGCCAAAGAAGCGCCGCGCGCCGCTCTTGGGATCGCGCGTGAAGCACACCCCGGTGGCGCTGCCGTCGCCCATGTTGCCGAAGACCATCGTCTGCACGTTGACCGCGGTCCCCTTCAGGTCTTCGAGGCCGTTGCGGCGCCGGTAGTACCGCGCCCGCGGGGTGTTGAAGCTGCGGAAGACCGCGTCGATCGCCAGCCGGAGCTGCTCGCGTGGATCGGTGGGGAACGGACCCCAGCGGTCGGCGACCACCTCCTTGAGGGCCTCCGTGACGCGCCGGAGCTCGTCGGCGTTCAGCTCGGACTCCTCGCGATCTCCCCGCAGGCGATCGAGGGCCCGCGCGAACCGCGTGTAGTGGATGTCGAGCACGACGTCGCCGAACATCGTGATGAACCGTCGGTAGCTGTCCCAGGCGAACCGCGCGTCGCCGCTGCGCGCCGCCAGACCCAGGACCGTGTCGTCGTTGAGCCCCAGGTTGAGCACGGTGTCCATCATGCCGGGCATCGAAACCGCCGCGCCCGAGCGCACGCTCACCAGCAGCGGGCTGTCGGGATCTCCCAGCCGCTTGCCCGTCAGCGCCTCGGTCTGGGCGACGCCCGCCGCCACCTGCTCCTCGAGGCCCTCCTGCCAGTCTCCGCCTGACGCGAAGAAGTGCGCGCAGGCCTCCGTGCTGATGGTGAAACCAGGCGGCACCGGGAGCCCGAGGTTCGTCATCTCGGCCAGCCCGGCGCCCTTCCCGCCGAGAATGGACTTCATATCAGAGCGACCGTCGGCGCGGCCGCCCCCGAAAGCGTAGACCAGTCGGTCTGGCATTCCTTCTCCCACTAAGAACGCCGCCGGGCTTGTCGCCAGCGGTACCGCTCGATTAGTATCGCGGCGAGTCGTCGGCACGGGTGAACAAGAGCGTCCACCCGCCGATACCCCGTTGAACCAACGACACAGTAAACCACCGAGCGGTCCCGCACTGGAACCTGCCCGGTACAACAAGCCTGCAAGTCTGCATGGAGCGCATCGTGGAGCACCTCACTTACGGCTGGTCCGTCGTCGTCGTCAAAGAGAACCTCGTCGGCTGGATCATCTTCGGCCTGGTCTTCGGAGTCGTGAACAGCTTCGGCATCGGTTTCCTGCTCCTCCCCAACGCCTTCCGCGCAAGCAAGCGCGCGATGCAGTCCGGTGAGGCGCCCGAGATCGGCGATCTGTTCAACTTCGACAACATCGCCAACGACGCGGTCGCGATGTGTATCGCCGCCGCCGTCAACTTCGTCGGGGCGCTGCTCTGCGGCATCGGCATCCTGGTGACGGCCCCGCTCACCTTCTGGGTCGCCCACCTCGCCGCCGAGGGCCGCTACGCCCCGATGGACGCCGTCAAGGCCTCCGTCGCCCACGCCAAGGGCAACATCGCCAGCATCCTGATCTTCATGATCATCCTCAGCCTGAGCATGTCTCTGGGCACGATGCTCACCTGCGGTCTCGGCGCATTCGTGCTGCCCCCGATCGCCCTCGTCGCGATGTGTCACTTCTACGAGCAGGAGCGGGACGCGATCGCCGCAGCGGCCAACGCTGCGCAGATCCCGATGCAGGCCTAGCGCCTCACTCGCCCGAGCACGGTCCGACGGCTTGTCCGTCGGGCCGTTTCTTCTTCTGGTCTTCTTCTGGTCTTCTTCTGGTCTTCTTGTGGCTCGCGGCTTCTGGGCTCACGACTTCAGGGTTCGTGGCGTCTGGGCTCGCGGCTTCTGGGTGCCCCTTCCCGGGCACCGCCTCTTTAAACGAAGCTGCCTGAACGAAGCTGCCTGAACGAGGCTGCCTGAACGAGGCTCCTCGGAACAGCTACCGAAGCGAAGCGACGCTCGGATCGCGCCACGCGCGCACCGCCCACATCGTCACGGGGATCCCGAAGACGCAACAGATCGGGATCAGCGCGACGTAGATCATTGACCACAGCGGCAGCACCTTGCCCTTGATCGTGCGCAACTGCCACGCGCCGAGCAAGGAGAGCACACCGCCCATGATCAGTCCGAGCGACAGCACGACGCTGACCGCCCCCGACACGAGCTCCTGGTATTCGTAGATCGCGTTCACCGCGTTCACGAAGAACAGGAACCCCTCAAACATGCCCAGCGCCGTGACCGCCATGAGCGCCGTCGATGGCCCTGACGTCACCGAGATGGCTCGGGCACGCTTGACGTCGTCGATGCTCCGAGCACCGCCCAGGGCCTTTCGCGCCGCCTCGGAGACGTAGACCGGCCCCGCCCCCCGGCCGGCGACCGCGATGGGGGCGATCGCCGCGCCTCCGCCCAGCTGCACCCCTGCATCTCCCATCCACCAGCCCTCTGACGGACCGGTGTCGAACCGCTCGTTGGCGGCGATGCGACGGCCCACGTAGGCCGCCAGCATGGGCGAGCAGGCCTCCCCCGTGACGTCAGGCATCCCCGAGCGCTGCGCCCACGACACCTGGCCCCCCTGCAGGCGCCAGGTCACGAACTGCGGGAAGTACTGCGAGATCGCCTGGTGCAGGTAGCCGGCCGCCCATGTGGGGTTCGCGCTGTCTATCGAGAACTCCTGCATGAAGTTCGCGTCGGGGCAGCGGGCGCAGATCGCCGGCCCGGTCTGACCGCGGATCACCCGCACCTGCACCTGATAGGTGTTGTCTTCCGTGCACACCTGACCGTCGGCGGTCGCCGGGATCTCCAGGATCACGCCGTCGCGGCCCAGGCTGTCGGGAAATCCTCGGAGATTGAGCCCGCCGAGCACCCCGGCGGGGACACGTCCTCCCATCCGACTGGTGTCCGGCCAGCCGTACTCGATCAGCGACCGGATCAGCCAAGCGTGGGGCTCATCGAATTGACCGAACGCCGCAGCCATGAGTAGGACTCCCTGGGGCTGCCAGACTCTATCCGATCAGCGGGCTTGACCAGGGAGAACGCCTCTACCTGGGAGGAGACAGGAGCTCCAGCGCGTCGCGCACGGCCGGGACCGCGCACTCGTCCTCGCCCACAGACTCGCCAGACGCCAGACGCTGCGACAGGTGCCAGACGTCCAGGGCCGTCATCACCGGGACCAGCAGCCCCACGCAGCAGCAGGTCGACACAAACGTCGTCGCCATCGCCACCAGCGCCTTGCGCTTCTGACCGATCATCCAGTAGCCCCCGCCGCCGAGCAGGAGGAGGTTGAACAGGGTGACGAAGACGGGGCTCACGTCTGGCCTGCGCAGCAACACCTCACTCGATGAGGCGTCTCGTTCGCCTGGGTCCGTCAATCACCGCCCCCTGGTAGATCTCGGTGCTCCTGGGTATCCCGCCGTCGCCTGAGCAGAGCGACCCGCGTGGAATCGAGGCGATCTGCTCGCGACACGTTCGGAGGGCTGCGTCGCGGGAGCCCCGAAGGGCTGCGTTACGCTCCTGGGCGCCGAGGGAACCGTGTACCAATCCACAATCCGAGGAGAACAGGGCGAGTACCGCCTCGACCTGAGCACCCGGCGCGTTGGTGGTCAGGCCGAGGTGTTTCGAGCCATCGACCCCAAAGGGCGTCGAGTGGCGATCAAGCTGGCGAAGAGTCGCAGCCAGCTTCTGGCCCGCGAGCGAGACGCGCTGCTCCGCTTCAGCGACCGCAAAGATGCATCCTGGGTCGTGACCATCCGTGACCACGGACGGAGCGATGACGACCGCATCTTCATGGTGTTGGACTGGTACGAACAGTCCCTTGAGGAGTGGTCGAAGCGGGGGGATCAACCCCTGGCGCGTAGACTGCGCGCCCTGGAGCTCGCGGCGACAGCGGTCTACCGGCTGCACCACAGCGCCAGCGTGATCGATCCCAACCAGATCGTGCTGCACCGGGATCTGAAGCCGGCAAACTTCCTCGTCCGCGACGAGGGGGAGCTCTCCGTCGTGCTGGCCGATCTCGGCGGCGTCAAGACCGGGCGCTTGATGAGCGTCGGCAAGAACACCGGGATCTGTACGCCCTCGTTCGCGCCGATGGAGCAGCAGCTCCCGCTGCGGCAGGCACCGAATCCCTCCGTGGACGTTCACGGACTCGCGGTGACCATCTACGATTGCCTCACCGGCAGCGTGCCGCGCGCCATGATGATGCGTGAGTCGTATCACCTGGAGCGGTCTCACCGGCTGATGGAACTACACCGGCGCCGAGAGCACCGCAGCGTCGATGAGGAGGTAGAGTACCAGCGTCTGCGAACCTGCGATCTCTCCGACTTCATCGACCTCGAACGCTATCGTCCGCTGATGGACACGGACGTGGAGGGGCTGAGACGCGCGCTGTCGGCTGCGCTGCGCCGCTCGACAGCCGACCCGGACACCCTCGCAGACGACATCTGTGGGTTGCTGGTCCCGGTCCTGGAGCACGCCCTGGAAGGCCACCCGCGTCGGCGGCTGAGCGACGTCCGGCAGCTGCTCGCAGCCTGCACACAGGCTCGTGAGCTCGTCGAGCGCGCGGTCGCTGAAGACTCGCAGGAAGAGCACACCTGGAACCCGCTGGAGCCCTCGTCTATCAGCCAGTCGCTGGAGTCGGTGCGTCTCGACAGCGTTCCCTCTGTCGATCCTGGCCGCACCCGCCTGCCCGAGCGCTCCCGCCTGGCGCCGTCGAGCCAACTCTCACAGCCGGTCGCCTCTCTGTCGCCCGCGCTCGAACAGCGGCAGGAGACGTCCTCGTCATCTCGACGCCGAATGGGGCTGTTGATCGGAGTCGGCCTGTTCAGTGTCTTCGGTGTCTTGTTGCTGTTCGGCAGCATCGGGGCGCTATTGTCCTGGGCTGCGTCGCGCGAACCCCACGGAGATGAGCGGCCCGCGGCGACGTCAGAGGCGGCGTCGGTGTTGGCGGAGCCTGCTCGGACGGAGAGAGAACCCACCTCACCGAGAGAGCCGATCTCACAGAAAAAGAAACCCACAACGAAGAGCCCACCATCTCCAGCCCGGCCCGCGGTGGCCGCCCCCACCGCAGAGACAGAACCTGCAGAGACAGAACCTGCAGAGACTGTTCCCATCGTCTCAACCCCGCCCTCCCCAGGATCTACCGCATCTCCGCCGGGAGCGCTGACGATGAAGCTCCAGCGCTGTCGGACCGACCCTGCGGTCTGGTTCGCTACACTCGATGGGGGCGAGACGTTCCCCTTCCGCGTCCCTGTCAAGCGGTCTCTGTCGCCGGGGAGCCACACGCTCACGGTGGAGCCCGGCGGTCGCTCCGTGCAGATCCTGGTCTCCGGGGCCTCCGAGACGTCCTGGCGGGTAGCGGTGACCAACGGGGGCCGCGCCCTCTGTGAGCGCGAGGTTTCTGCGGAGGGCGCCTTCCGACTCAAGATCGACTGCGAAGACATCTCCTGCCGGTAGCGGCGGTCTCCGAAGAGGATTACGCCGGTTGATAGTCCACTTCGGAGTTCAGTCTTGCGCCAACTTGTAGCGTGTGGAGTCGCGTTCCTGCTCGGACTCTCGCCAGCCGCCGCGGCCGGTCCCTGTGTTCCCGAGCCGCTGGGCGCCGCCGCGTTTACCGCGGGAATGTACCTGTGGGACGCGGAGCAGGCTTCCGCCATCGCCCTGGTGCAGCAAGCCGAGGCGTCTTTGAGCTGTCTGGACGCGTTCGTCGGCCCCGAGGCCATCGCGCTGCTCTTCCAGACCGGCGCCCTGACCGCGCACGAGGCTGGCCGAGAGGAGCTGGTCGCGCGCTGGCTCGACGCCGCGGCGCGCCTCACGCCCCAGATCCCGCTCTACGACCCGCGCAACAGCGGCTTCACTCAACGCTATCAGTCGGTCCTGGCGCGCACGCTGGCCGGTCCCGCTGGCACAGTGAGCACACAGACCGCGGCCCAGCTCGACGGCGTGCTCCTCGTCGCCGGGATCCCCCGTGAGGTCCCCGTCGGCGCCCATCTGGTGCAGTACCTGGGCACCACCGGCGAGATCCAGTCGGAGTGGATCTCGGTCACCGCAGAGACTCCGCTGACGATCGGGCCGAGCCTCGAGCTACCCCAGCCAGCTGCGGCGCCGACTCCGAAGCCACGGTGGGGTCTGGCGGGGACCGGGCTGGCGCTGATCGGCGCCGGGTGTGGGCTCAGCCTCTACGCCCACTACACCGCCCAGTATGTGCAGACCGATCAGGACGCCGCCCGAACGAACCTGCTCGAAGGGTTGGCCGTCGGGAGTGTCGGGCTCGGAGCTGCGACGACCCTGTGGGCCACGACCCGCTGACTCTCATTCGAGGGACGCCAATGATGCCAACCCGCTGGCCCATCGCTCTGCTTGTTACCCTGCCCGTGGCTTGCGTGCAGGCTCAGACCCAGGACGAGGACACCGGTCTGGAGTCCGATCTGTCTGCGCTGAGCGCACGCGTGGACGAAGCGGAGGCCGACATCGCCGCGCTGGAGAGCAGCAGCACATCCAGCACGCCCGCGACGTTGTCGGGCCAGGTCTCCAACAACACAGGAGACATCGCGACCAACGGCAGCGCCATCGAGGCGAACACCACCGCCATCGCTGCCAACGGAACCGCCATCGGAGTCAACACCGAGGCCATCGCGGAGAACGCTGCTGCTACCGAAGTGAACGCTGCTGCTACCGAGGTGAACGCTGCTGCTACCGAGGTGAACGCTGGCGGCATCGCGACAAACGCCAAGGACATCAAGTCCAATACCGGCGCCATCGCGACCGCCTCTTCCGACATCGGCGCCAATTCCAGCGACATCCAAACGAACACCGATCAGATCGCCACACTCGTCAAGTCGATCGCAGACAACGCCAGCGACATCACCAGCAACGTCTCGGCCATCGCCGATAACACCGCGTCTGCCCTCCAGAACGCCAGCGACATCGCTACAAACACAGGCGACATCGACACCAACGCGGCCGAAATCGCAGACAACCTCTCCGCCATCGCCCAGAACATCGGCGCCATCTCAGCCAACACCGACGCTATCTCCGGCAACACAACCGACATCGCAGATAACCTCTCTGCGATCAGCCAGAACGCCAGCGATATCTTCGACAACGCCCGAGACATCGACACCAACACCGATGATATCACCGACCTGCGGGTAGATCTCGACGCGGCAGTAGCGCGAATCGATGAACTGGAGACCCGGGAAGACCAACTCTCGACGATCGAACAGTACGTCGATGATGGCCTCATCGTGCTGGATGACGACGCGAACGGAGATCCAGTCGTGCGTTTCGTCGGGGTCAACGTGTACATTCAGAGCGGCAGCGGGTACACCGACGACGACTACGACAACACCTCTACGCTTACCGGGCTCGGGAATCTGATCATCGGCTATGACGAAGACGACGGCGATGATGACAAGAGCGGGTCGCACAACCTGGTCGTTGGTCTCTGGCAGAGCTACACCGGGTGGGGCGGCATCGTCGCGGGATCGGATAACAGCATCGAAGGCGAAGGAAACGCGATCCTGGGCGGACAAGGGAATCACGCCAGCGGAGATAATGCCGTTGTGGTCGGCGGAAAAAACAATATCGCCTCCGAGACCACATCTAGCGTCGTCGGTGGATGGTTCAACACCGCATCGGCAGACGCCGCACTGGTCACCGGGGGATACTACAACGAAGCGGGCGGTCTTGACTCCCTCGTCGCTGGCGGAGCCTACAATTCGGCGCTCGGTGATTACGCCACGGTCCATGGCGGGTATGGAAACTCCTCTGAGGGCAACGAGGGTGCAATATTAGGGGGCTACGCGAATCGAATTATCGGCGCTGGCCTCGCCACCCTCGTCGGCGGCATAGACAATGAGATCAATGGCGGCGAGAGCGCAACCATCATCGGCGGATCCAGCAACCTCGCTACTGGGGGTGAGGCCATCTTGCTCGGAGGATCCGAGAACGAGAACTCTGGAGGTCGTGACATTCTCATCGGGGGATCGGGCAACGAGATGGACAGCACCGGCAGCGATGCCGTGGGAATCGGCGGGTCCGGGCGCACGGACACAATCGGAGGGAACGAGATCCTGCTCCAGGGTTGTACTCTTGATGGGACCGGCGCCTGGAGTTGTGGATGACCGGACGATGAGGTCAGTCCCCCCTTCTTTATCGCATTCATCGCCCACTCGCGTCCCACCCATTAGAGTCAAACAGCCTGCACAGGTTCAGAGAAAACACCACAATGCATCACCCCCGTCCAAGCCCCGCCCTGCTCTGCTTTCTGATCGCGTGTGTGCAGTCGCCATCCTCCAGCGAGGACACCAGTCAAGATGCTGAGATAGCCGACCTGATCGCTCGCTTGGAGCAAGCGGAGTCCGAGATCGACGCCCTGCAGAGTGGCCCGACCGGAACCACCTCGCCTACGAGCAGCACCGCGCTCACCGCACGCGTAGAGAGCAACGCCGCCGACATCGCCACCAACGAGGCAGAAATCACAGAGAACGCTACGGGGATCTCAGATAACGAGCAGAACATCGCCGCAAATCTGAGCGCGATCGAAGGCAACGACGCTGACATC
>CAYXGP010000161.1:0-19659 GCA_964464515.1 uncultured Enterobacterales bacterium | reverse complement strand
GCCCGGCTTGCCGTCGTATCTGGCCCAAATCAAGAGACAGGGTTCGAGAGCGTCGCACGCCTGTGGACGGAGTGCATCCGGGTCGAGGGGGGAGATTGCTTTTCATGGAGCGGCCTGAGCTGGTGAACAAGACCCCGCTGTTCTCGAAGCGGCTCAAAGCTGTCGTTGCGGACATGGGCTACATCAGCGGACCGCTGAGCCAAGCCATCAAGAAGCAATGGGGCGCGCAGCTACAGATCAAGAAGCATCCCTGGCAGGGAGATCAGCGCGTCAGGGTCAAGGCGGGGGAGGAACCACCACCGGCTGCTCCCAAACCAAAGGGATTTGTCCCGTTGAAGATGCGTTGGATTGTTGAGCGGTCCTTCGCGTGGCTCGGCCGTCACCGCCGCCACTGCAAGGATCAGGAACTGCTACCCGCCTGCAGTGAAGCCTTCATCCGGATCTCATTCATCTGCAATATGCTTCGCTCCCTTACTCTCGCATGAATTTTCCCATTTCAAAACAGGCTCTGAGTGCGGTCTTCGCTCGTCATCGAGGTCTCAATTTGAGCCGACCAGCGGTCTATTCGCGGAACTTTGTCTTCCTGTTCCTTTCGTTCCTCAGGGCTGGCACTCGAAACGTCATACCACAGATCTTCTTTCTGACGCACCACCCAGACTCCAAACACAGCCTCCTGTCCCTTTTCTTGATCCTCGGGACGGTCGCGTCGATAGCTGGGGTGTGGTCCTCCCGAGGGGGCCGGGCCGCGGGGATCCGCAGGATTATGACGCAGCGTGCGCTTCCATGCCTTCTGGTAGCCATCGTGACGGTGCTGTTCCTTGGACTCTTCGGGACGACGCATCTGGTGCTCTACTTCGCGATCTTCATCGCGTTGAAGTTCACCGCGGACTTCCTCTACGGCTACTTGGACGATGTCTTTGTCAAGAGCTGCACGACGACGCTGCTGAAGACTCACGTCCAGACGGTGCTCCTGTATCAGCTGCTCGGGATTACGGCGGCTCCTTTTGTTTTCTCGTTCTACTACTCCAACCAGGTGGTCATTGCGTCCGTCATCGGCTGCATGGGCTTGGCATCAGGTCTTGCCCTCACCAGCGGCACGAGTCGCCCTGCAAGTCCCAGATCCTCCGAGTCGCCCAAACAGGAGTCGAGAATAGATAGGGTCGATGTGCTGTTTCTACTGTACTCGGGTCTGATCCTGCAGACGATTATCGTGTTTACTACAATCGTCATATTCCTACTCGGGGACTACTACCACCTCGATGATGCCAAGATCAAAGGTGGCATCTTCATCGGAGCCACGAGCATCGTCGCGATAGTCACCATCTTCGCTGCTCAGGCGCGGCGTCGTTCCACCACGACTCGGGTGTTCAACCCGACGGTCAACCTGATCGTTGCGGCGCTCTTCTTCGCGTCCTTCATGCTGTTCTTCGTGCGAGCGTCACTGTCCTTCGCATACGTCATGACGATAGCAGTCCTGGCGGGGATCGCCTACGGCCTGTTCCTCGGCGACACTCGCTCTCACGCGAGCACGATCTCAAAGGCTCATAACAAGCCGGGGCTACTATCGGCCTACAACAACCTCACCAACTTCGCGTCGCTCATCGGCTACGGCGTCTCTCTCGCGATGGCGTTGACTTGTGAACAGCTCGGCCTCGACTACTTCAAAGTCATGCTCGCGATCAGCATGGCTCTGTCTGCCCTCTCAGTCGGCATCATCTTGCTCATCCGACGATCGGTCGGCCTGCAGCTCACGCCTGGCGTGGTCGATGGGTGACGTCGGGTCATCACTCCGACGGAGCGTGGATCAGGTCGAAGGTGGGGGCTGTTCGGTGACTTGATGACTTTGAGGGCCTGCCCGTCGGTGTGTTTCAGCAGAACATCGGTGAAGTCTGCGGCGGCTCCGCCTATCTCTCCTCTCTGGAAGTTGGTCGCTGAATCGAACGCAAAAATCCCTTGCGCAGCCACACGTTCAGATACCGCCCTTTGAGTGGGATCGAGACCGGCGTGTATCGCTCCACGAATCCATCGGGCATGCCCCGCTTCGGTTTCTGCTGATACATGCTCCAGGTGAACATCCTGTCTTCTGGCAGGAACATCGCGGGGTCGCGTGAGAGGACGTAGTCCCAGTCTCTGCGCTCGTGTCCGGCCATGCCCTGTCCGAGATCGGGGACGGGCGCGCGGGCGATGTGTGCGTCGGTGAGCCCCCACATGTCCAATGTAGGGAGCTCGGCGTAGTACGGCACGACCCCTGCGGAGTGGATGGCGATCAGCGTGTCGGGTGGCAGCCGCTCCCGGAGGAACTCGCCGACCTCGCGTCGAGACATCAAGTTCGCGTGTCGCTCCTCCGCCCACTCGAGCGATTCGGGGAGCGTCCGCCGCAGGGGGGCGATCAGCAGTATCGCGCCGCCCAACCAGGCCACCACGCGCGCCGCGGAGGGGAGGGGAGGCCGTTCGTCAGCCGATGATCGGTGAGCCCCAGACCGATGAATCAGCGTCTCCTGGGCCAGCACCGCCATCAGCGGCAGGACGGGCATCACGAAGCGGCCGGTGGGCTTGAAGTCGCCGCCCACCCAGGCGACGTAGGCCAGGTGCCCGCCCACCATCAGCGCCAGGGGGAGGGTGAAGGGGCCGGCGCGGCCCGCCAGCGGGCGAGCGAGCAGGAGCAGCCACAGCAGCGGGGCGCTGAGCGCGTGCCGGCCCAGATACCGCAGCCCGCGCGGCACCGCGAACCCGCCGGTCTTGGCGTAGAAGGTGTTGGGCAGGGGGAGGCCGTAGTACCACAGCCGCCAGGCGGTGAGCGTCGCAAGCACTGCGGCCATCCCCAGCCCCGCGCGGACGCTGGCCGCCCGCTGGCGCCGATCTCCCCCGATGAGCAGCCCCAGGTGGAGCAGGCCGAACAGCAGGGGCGCCTCGGGGCGCGTGAGCGTGGCGATCGCCAGCAGCGTCGTGGAGCCGGCATGCCCGCGCGCCGCGCGCTGCTCGTCGAGCGCGGCCATCGCAGCAGCGGTGATGAGCGCCATGTACAGCGCTGTCTCCAGGCCCTCGACCGACTCCAGCGCCATGTGGGGGAGGGTCGCCACCAGGGCGGGCGCCGTGAGCAGCAGCACCCACGGCGCGCGCTCATGCGTTGACCAGCGCCCCACGGACCGCAGCCCAAGCGCGGCGGTGAGCGCGACGGCTCCAGCGGCGCTGAGCGTCCCCAGCGCCATCGACGTTGGCACGGGGTCGAGGCCCGCCGCCATCGCTGTGGCGATCAGCAGGGTCCACAGCAGGTTGGTGAAGCCCTCGACGCGCGTCCCCGCGTGCTCGAACAGCGGGTTGAACACCAGCCCGTGCCCCTCGATGAAGTTCTGGGCGTACCGAAAGGAGATGAACGCGTCGTCCTGCGTGCAGCGGCCAAACCACAGGCCGAGACCCACCGGGATGAGGGACAGCACGACGATCGCGAGCAGCCACCGTCGAGGCGGCGGCGGCGGGAGAGCGGGCGGCGCGGTGATGGGCTGCGTCATCCAGGGGATCATATGCGGGTGACCTCTCGCATCCACCCCGCGTCCGTCGCCGCGCTGGCGAGCGTCGCGGTGCTGCTCATCGGCGACGCCCCCCGCGGGGTGGCGCTGGGGTACGGGCCGGCGCTGCCGATCCTGGCGATCTGCGGGGCCAGCTTGTTCGCCCGCACCCGGCGCGGACCGCTGGCACGCGCTGCGCTGGCCCTGCTCCTGCTCCTGCCCGCTGTGGGGCTGCGCGTCTGGAACGAGCGCGTGCTGATGCTCGACACCGAGCACCTGGAGGCGGTGCGCGCCATCACCGACACGCTCCGCCTCTCCGCGGGGGCCTGCACCGGGCTCGACACGCTGCTCGTCGGCGCCGCGGCCGCGGGAGCGGTGATCGGCTCCGGACCGGTGCCCGCGCTGGTGGTGGTGGGCGGCGCCGTCGGCAGTCGGCTGGCGCGGACCAGCCTCGTCCACGCAGAGCACGCGTGGATCGCGGGAGATCTCGTGGGGGCGGCCCGCTGGGTGGGCGTGACCTCCCTCATCGGCTGGGTGGCTGCGCTGGCTGCGCTGGGCCTGGCGATGCGCTGGCGGCCGGGTCCGGGCCTGCCCGGGTGGCTGGCGGTGGCGCTGGTGACGGGGTGGCTGGCGACTCCTCCGGTTCGCGCGGCGCTGAACGCTCTCCCGGTTCCCCACTCCGAGCTGGCGCTGCCCACCGCGGAGCCCGGACCGACCGTCCCACTACCGGCGCTGGACCCGCACTCCGAGAGCTTCATCGCAGACGTGCGCGTGGGCGACCACCTGGTGCGGGAGCGGCTGGCCTGGGACTGCGTGCCGCCCAGGCTGCGCCCGTGGGGGGAGGTGGCTCGGCCCACGGTCTCCCTGGCGATGCCCGGGTCAGCGGGGCTGGCGGATCTGGACGCGGCGCTGGTGCCCCTGCTCCACCACTCCATCTGTCAGATCGCGCTGCCCGCGCGGGCACCCCGCGGCCGCGGACCGCTCGCTCGGCTGCTGGCCTGGCCGGTGGTGGTGCTCAAGCTCGATCGTCCGCCTGTCGGCACGCGCTGGGGGGCGATCGACGACGCGGGGATCCGCTGGACGCAGGGCGGCGAGAGCGACATCTGCGGGCTGGTCCCGACGGCTCCGCTGACCATCGCGACGCTGTGGGCCGAGGCGCACAGCGCGCTGAGCGGAGGGTGCGCCCACGTGGTCCTCGTCCCCGCGCCGTGGCGCAGCGTCGACGATCTCGATGACCTGTCGTGCCCCGGCCCGGCAGCCGCGCGGCCGAGCGGCTAAGCGGGGTTCAGTATGCCGCTGAACATGAACCAATACCGATGCCTGCGGCAGTTCTCGGTGCTCTACTCCGGCGGGCTCGACTCGTGCGCGGTCGCGCTGCTGATGGGCGAGGCGATCCCGGGGTCTGTGCACCTGCTCACCTACATGCACGACTACGGGACGATGTTCAACGAGTGGTCGCGCCGACACAACGCCGATCTCGTCCGCATCCTCGGCCCCCGCGTACACCACCACCTGGTCGATCACACGAAGATCTGGGATGAGCTCGGCGCCGACCGGATGCTGCGCGACATGCTGCGGTACCGCGGCCACTGGGTGTGCTGCCTGGGCTGCCAGCAGGCGATGGCGACCCACACCATCATCTACGACCTCGAGCACAACATCACCAACGCGTTCATCTGCTCCAGCGTCGGTGGAGAGTACGCGGCGATGAGCATGTCCACCACCCGCGAGGCGAACATCCGCTTCTACGCGCGCTACGGCATCCGCTACAACGCCCCGCTGCTCGACCTGGGCATCGGAAAGAACGAGGAGCGTCGGCTGCTGGCCGATCGCGGCATCGAGCCCGGCTGGGGACGTCGGCGCAGTCACCAGGGCTTCCAGCCCATCTGCTTGATCGGGTTCCAGCACGCGCTGGACATCGTGACGGACTTCCACACGACCTACCCGCCCGATCGCGTCGAGCGGTTCCTCGAGGACAAGTTCGAGATCATGGACAGGATCATCCGGCGCGCCCTGGAGTCGCGGGGGCACGACCCCGACTCCCTGATCGCTCGAAACCTCGAGGTGTACGAGACCGAGGAGCGGGAGATCGCGGCCTGCAAGGGGGCGGCGTGAGCCCCGCGCTGCTGCTCGCGGTTGCCACCACCGTGACCGACGCGAGGGCCGGCGGGGACGACTCCTTCGATCCCGGGCCGAACCGCTGCGAGGCAGTGTTCATCGGGCCGGTCGAGGGGGCGAACATCAAGGGCTCCTACGAGGCCAGCGGCGCCGGTCGGGACGGACGCTCCGCCCACGACAACGCGGTCACGCGCCTGACAGACGCCGTCATCGCCAGCGCGATGGCCCAGGCCATCCACGGCTCGGGCAACATCTACGGCGCCACCCTCGCCGCGCAGCTCCCGCACATGCCGCGCGCGGTGGAGGAGAACGTCCGGGTAGTCTGCCATCGCGACAGCGATCTGTCGGAGTCGCAGTTCTGCTTCGTCTCGTTCGACGACAAGCGCTGCTGGCGCGACGGGCGCCTCGACATCCAGGAGAAGGCCGCGTGGAAGTCCTTCGAGAAGGGCCTCGACGAGATGTGCAAGAACGTCGAGAAGACCCTCAAGAAGGACGGCGCCGAGGACGGGCTGCGGGCCACGTGCGCCGCGAGCTGTCGCCGACGCGCGAAGGTCTCTTGTTTCCCCCAGTGAGTGGCCCTGAGCGTCGTTTTGTGAGCAGGGCTCTTCTCGCCGGGCGGAGCTTCTCGATGAGTGGGGCTCTGGTGATGGGCGCGCTGGTGGCCTGTGACGGTCCTCAGACCGCAGCGATCGCTCCGCCGTCGACCCCGTCGACCCCTACCGTCACCGCGTCGGCCTCCCCCGACGCCACCGCTGAGGCCCCCCACTTCGAAGACGCCCACTTTGAAGACGGCCACTTTGAAGACGGCCACTTTGAAGACGGCCACTTTGAAGACGGCCGCCGGGTGGATGAGGGGGTGGCGGAGGCTCGACGGCTCGTCGAGGGAGATGACCCCGCAGGCGCCATCGCGCTGCTCGATCCCATCGTCGGGGCCGATCCGGCGGACGCCGACGGGTGGCTGTGGCGCGGGCTGGCGATCGCCGCGCAGGGAGACCCCGAGCGGGCCCGCGCCGATCTGCAGCGAGCCAGCGACGCCGATCCCACGTTCGTCCGGCCGCTGCAGGAGATCGCCGATCTGTATGTCCAGGCCCGCGACTGCGCAGGAGCCGCGCCGTGGCTGGAGAAGATCCTCCAGATGCGCCCCGACGATCCGGTGGCCTGGTTCAACCGCGGACACTGCCGCTACCGCGCGGGTGATCTGGAGGGCGCGCTGGATGACGCCCACACCGCGTGCGGGATGGGGCACGAGCTGTCGTGCAAGACGATGCGTCGGATCGAGGGTCGGATGGCGCGCTCGCCCTGAATGCGAGTTCTCAACAAAATTGTTGCCATCATTTCTGTTGAGAAATAGTATTTCAACAACTTCGTTGACAACGGTTTCGTTGGGAGTGGAGCGTGAGTCGAATTCGCAATCGCGTCGGTCCATGGGTGTCCGGCGCGGACTTCTTCAATCGGGACGCGGAGCTGGCACGCCTTGAGCAATTGCTCCTGATGGGCGAGCACGTCTCGCTCTCTGCGCAGCGGCGAACCGGCAAGACAAGCCTGCTCCGTCACACCGCGACGCGGCTGGGGGGACGACTCACCTGTCTCTACATCGATCTTCAGCACGCCCGAACGGCGGAACAGGCGATCGTCGCCATCGCGCTGGCAACGTGCGCCCACCAGAAGCTGTGGACGCGGGTTCGGGGCTCCTTTACCAATGTCCTGGGAGACATCGCCGAGCTGAACCTCGCCGGACTCAACCTCAAGCTGGCGAGCGGAGTCGCTGGCGACTGGGTGACCAAGGGCACCGCCATCCTCGCAGATCTCGCAGCAGCTGATCCGCCAGTCGTCTTGATGATCGATGAGCTTCCGCAGCTCCTCGTGCGCCAGCTCAAGGCCGGCGGGGGGCGAGCGGACATCTTTCTCTCCTGGCTACGTCGCTGCGTGCTCGAACACCAGGGGCGGCTTCGCGTCGTAGTGACCGGCTCCATCGGACTGGCCCCGATCGCCCATCGCGCTGGGCTCAGCGCAACCCTCAACCACTATCGACCGCTCGCTCTCCCTCAATGGCCACCCCACACCTCGCTTGCATTCCTCGACGTATTGGCTCGAAACTACGGGCTGAATTGGGGGAAGGATGCCGCTGACGAGGTGGTGGCGCAGCTCGGGAGCGGGATACCCTACCACTTCCAGCTCCTGTTCTCCCAGATCGAGGAGGACGCCCGTCGACGACGCTCGGGGAATGTCAGCAAGCATGACGTTCAGCGTGTATACACCACGCGGATGCTCTCGACGCATGGTCACACTGAGCTCGCCGACATGGAGGAACGCTTGGGGCTGGCCGTCGCGAAGGGGCACCATGCACTCACCCTGGATCTGCTGACCGAGGCCGCTGTGGTCCGATTTCTCACCCGATCAGCCGCGCTGAAGCTGGCCCTGGACAGCGGAATGGAGCGTCGCGAGGCTGTATCGGTTCTCCGCGATGTGCTCGGGATCCTGGAGCACGACGGTTACCTCGAACCCATCTCCAGCGGGCATCGCTTCAGCTCCAAGCTGCTGCGGGACTGGTGGCATGCCCGATTCAGCGCATACTATACGCCAGCCGAGGAGCGCTGAGATGGGCTGGATGACCCACAACCCAGCGTTCCTGACTTCTGAGTCTCTGGTCTCTAAATTTGTTGTTCGACACGATGAGCTCGCGACCATCCTTCGTGTGATTGAGGAGAACACTGCGCCCGTGAATCAACACCTGGTCATCATCGCCCCTCGCGGTCGAGGGAAGACCATGCTGGTCAGGCGAGTGGCGATCGAGCTTCAGCGGAGTTCCGCGCTGGCCGAGCGCTGGTTTCCCGTCGTCTTTGGTGAGGAGAGCTACAACGTCACCACCATCGGTGAGCTCTGGCTGGAGGCGCTCCTCCACTTGGCGGACGCAACCGATGACTCACGCTGGCGAGACACTTTTGAGACCCTCCGCGCAGAGTCTGATGAACATCGGCTTTCAGAGTCTGCGTTAGCATGCCTGCTCGACTTCGCTGACGAGCACGGGGTTCGTCTCTGTCTCGTGGTCGAGAACCTCGACACCATCTTGGAGTCGCAGATCGACGCTGGCGCCGACTGGGAGATCCGCAGGGTCCTTCTGGAAGAGCCCAGGATCATGCTCCTGGGGACCGCTGTGCACCGGTTTGAGGGGCTGGATAAGCCCGATCAGGCATTCTTCGATCTGTTTCGACGGATTGACCTTCCATCCCTTGATGATATTGAGTGTCTGACGTTGTGGAAGGCGATCACCGGGGCAGACATCGGGTTGGCTCGTGCGGCAGCGATTCGCGTCCTCTGCGGTGGAAGCCCAAGACTCCTGACCATGCTCGCCCAGTTCGCTGATGGTGAGGATTTACGTGGTCTGCTCGACGATCTGAGCGGGCTGATCGATCGCCACACCGACTACTTCAAGCACAACATCGAGGCGCTCTCTCGCGATCAACGGCGGGTGTTCGTCGCGCTGGCGGAGCTGTGGAGGCCTTCGCTGGCGCGGGAGGTCGCCGAGGTGGCTCGGCTGCCGGTCAACCAGACCAGTGCTCAGCTCAGGCGGCTGGAGACCGCAGGTCGGGTGGAGATCGTCTCGACACGTGGGCGATCTCATCTCTATCAGGTCTCCGAGAGACTCTACAACATCTACTTCCTGATGCGGCGGCGGGGCGGGCCGGAGGCGCGGGTACGGGCGCTGCTTGACTTCATCCAGCAGTTCTATGAGCCCGACAGAGTGCCGGATGTCCTCGCCCGAGTTGCCGGCGAGGCTTGTCAGTTGAAGGAAGGCCAGCGGGTTGATCACCTCTGGCTGGTGGGGGAAGTCGTGCGTTCGTGGGAGGGACAGCCCGACAAACAGGCCTCGCTAATCATACGGCTACCACGTGAATTTCTACACCTACCCCAGCTTCCGAGGTCTCTTCGAGACTCTATGCGTCGACCCGATGTTGTTGTTCATTTGATTGGGTCCAGCCCCGACGGGCAGTGGGGAGAGTATGCAGAAGAACTGATCAAGAGCGAGTATGGACGTATCTTTGATGATGACTACGTGCCGTCTTCTTCGGTGGTTCAGATCGCCAGGCAAGTGGTGAACGTTGCTCCGCTATGTTGCATTCCAATTTTATGCCGTGCCGGGGAGCCCCACCACGCTATACGTCATGTGCCGACTGAAGAGTCGAGAGTTTCCTTCTCTCACATGCTTGTGCTATTGTCATCGTGTGCTCGAATTTCTGAGACAGATCGCAATGTCCTGCTGCAGCAGGCGATTCGACAGGCTCCCAACGATCCGCTTGTTCTGGCTATGATAGGTGCCTACGATGTCTCCATCTCGGAGAGGGACATGGTCGGAATGTCCCGGCTTCGTACTGCATGGAAAATGAACCCTGATGAACCCCTGGCGTGGCTCTCAATCATCAGCGGACTATACTCTAGCGGTGCCCCTACCGATGCGGCCATCGCTGCAGCACAGGCGGTCGAACGGTGGCCGACGCGTCCTGTGTTCTGGAGGATGCGCCACAAGCTCTCGTTTGAACAGGGAACGGTCGATGACGATTTGGAGATCGCATCTGCATGGTTGACTGCGATTCCCGACAGCGACGAAGCGTTGAACGCCCTTGCACTCAGTAGGCTGAACGTTGGAGACACCGCTGAGGCGGTGAGACTGGTCGCAATTCTGGTGAGCAAAATTCCCGGTGATGCTGCGTATCAAAGTAACTATGCTTGGGCGCTCTGGCAGGACGGTAGGTTCGAGGATGCTCATGTGGCCGCTCGGAGCGCAGTGAATCTCCGACCCGATGCGGCGCTGGCGTGGAGGGTGCTCGCACATGCGGCGCTTGCACGGGATCGCGCAGCTGTGGTAGATCTGCTTTCCGAATCTCCTCAGGGGGAGAGTGCTGTGGAGGTGGCTGATGTGTTGTGGAGAGCAACTCCGGACGAGCTGCTTGGCTGGGCAGGTGAGTGGATCGAGCAGATGATGAGTAGCAGCGATTCCATCGGCGTCCGCTTTCGAATGGCTCGACTCGCTGGCCGAGCCGGGCTCCTCCCCATTGTCCAATCGCTGCTGTCTCCGTTGTTCTCCGACTCGGAGCTGGTTCTTGGTAGTCTCGTCGCAGCGACTGGTGATGCGATGAGTCTGGCGGCCTGTGGACGTCCCGACCTGGCTCTTTCTCTGATACGGCAGGGCGGCGTGTCCAACCTGTTGGAGCCTGTAGACGTTGCATTGGCCCAATTGGCCGGCGAGCCGTTCGAAGCTCCGATCGAGGTCCGCGAGGTAGCGGAGCACGTTCGCACCCGGATCGAGCTGCTCGCCGAGACGGGTGATCCCTGGCGGACAGACCCCTCCACGCTTCCGGTCGTTCGGCCCGGCTGATCGCCTGGGTTAGACCGCGCGCATGACCGCTGATCCCGCCAGCGCCCCCTCGCGGAGCGACCCGCACGACCGCGCGCTCCGCAAGGCCACCCTCCCCGACGGCCGGGTGGACATCAAGAGCCTTGAGCTGCCGGCCATCGAGCGCCTGATGGCCGACATGGGCAAGCCGCGCTTTCGGGCTCTGCAGGTCTACAAGTGGCTGTGGCAGCGGGGCGTGGCGTCCTTCGACGAGATGACGAACATCTCCAAGCGGCACCGGGCGGAGCTGGACCGGCGGGCCGTCATCGGCTTCCTGGAGCTGGAGCGGCGCCTCGACAGCGCGGACGGCACCCGCAAGTACCTGTGGAGGTGCGCGGACGGCAAGAAGATCGAGTCGGTGATGATCCCCGACGAGAATCGGCCCGGCCCCAACCCGCCGCGGCGCTCCCTTTGCGTCTCCACGCAGGTCGGCTGCGCGATGGCGTGTACGTTCTGCCTCACTGGCGACATGGGGCTGATCCGCAACCTGACGCCGGCGGAGATCGCCACCCAGGCCCTGCAGGTCCAGCGCGATCTGGGGCCCGAGCGGCGCATCACCAACATCGTGATGATGGGCATGGGCGAGCCGCTGCACAACCTGGCAGCGCTCACCTCGGCGCTGCGCATCCTGCTGGACGAGAACGCCCTGGGCTACTCCCATCGGCGCATCACCGTCTCGACGGTGGGGCTGGTGCCGGCCATGCGCAAGCTGGCCGATACCCTGCCGGTGAACCTCGCCGTGAGCCTCAACGCCTCCACCGAGGCGCAGCGCGAGCAGGTCATGCCCATCACGCTGCGCTACTCGCTGGACGAGCTGATGGCGGCCTGTCGGGCGCTGCCGCTGCCGTCCGGAAAGCGCATCACCTTCGAGTACGTGATGATGGCTGGCTTCAACGACAGCCTGGATGACGCCCGGCGGGTGGTGCGGCTGATGCAGGGGGTCAAGGCCAAGGTCAACCTGATCCCCTACAACGAGAACCCCGATCGGGACATCCGGCGCCCGTCAGAGGCGCAGGTCAAGCGGTTCCAGCACCACCTGGTCTCTCGCGGGGTCCACTGCTCCGTGCGGATGACACGCGGACGCGACATCTCGGCGGCTTGCGGTCAGCTGGGCAGCGTGGTGGAGCGCATGGCCGCGCGGGTGGCGCGCGGATAGGGCGGCTCGCAACCCCAGAACGGAGCAGAGATGACCTTGCGCATCGGCGTGATCGGCGGCAGCGGCCTGTACGAAATGGAAGGCCTGACCGACGTCCGAGATGAGACCCTCACCACCCCGTACGGCGATCCGTCGGGGCCCTACAAGATCGGTCGGCTGTCGGGTGTAGACGGCGTCGAGATGGTCTTCCTGCCGCGCCACGGACCGGGGCACGTCTTCAACCCCTCCGAGGTTCCGTACCGCGCCAACATCTTCGGCATGAAGATGCTCGGCGTCTCATGGATCATCTCCGTGAGCGCCGTGGGCTCGCTGCGCGAGGAGGTGGTGCCCGGACACATGGTGGTGATCGACCAGTTCATCGATCGCACGAAGGGGCGCGCCAGCACGTTCTTCGAGAAGGGCCTGGTGGCTCACATCGCCTTCGGCGATCCCGTCTGCGGTGCCCTGCGCGACTACCTGCTGGAGGCCTGCGGAGAGGTGGGCGCCGAGCACCACGACGGCGGCACCTATGTGTGCATGGAGGGCCCCGCGTTCTCCACCCGCGCGGAGTCCGAGCTGTACCGATCCTGGGGCGCCCGGGTCATCGGCATGACGAATCTTCCTGAGGCGAAACTGGCGCGGGAGGCGGAAATCTCGTACGCTACTCTTGCCATGGCAACAGATTACGACTGCTGGCACACCGGACATGACGACGTCACTGTCGATCAGGTGGTGGCGACCGCGCGGGCCAACGTCGCCATGGCAAAGAAGATCATCGCCGCGGCCGTTCCGCGCATCGCCGCGCACGCGGGCCCCCACGAGGGCCCCGCACCGCACTCCGGCGCCCTCGCCGGGTCCATCCTCACCGCCGCCGACGCCATCTCCCCCGAGCGCAAGGCGGCCCTCGCTCCGCTCATCGGCAGGTATCTCAAGTAGTCCTGCCGGCAGCCCTGTCTGCACGTGAAGCCCTGTCTGGAAGTCTCGTCTTGAAGCCCTGCTCGCAGCCCTGCGCGCAGTCCGTCTTGAAGGGCCCGGGCTGATCCCGCCTCGAGTGTCCCATGCTCCCCGTCATCGCCCTGACCTTCCTCGCCTGCATCTCCGCCAAGCACCAGGAGCAGGCGAGCTCACGCGTAGGGCTGGGCGCGGCCTACCTCAACGAGGGCAACACCCCCGGCGCGGTGGTGGTGCTCCAAGAGGCGGTCGATCTCGATCGGCGGAACTGGGCGGCCTGGAACAAGCTGGCGCTGGCCTATATGTCCGCCGGGTCGATGGAGAAGGCCGGGCCCGCGTTCGAGAAGGCCGTGGCGCTGGAGCCGGCCAACGGCGAGGTGCAGAACAACTACGGCATCTACCTGATGCGCGCGGGCGACTTCGACGCGGCCATCGACGCGTTTCGGATCGCCTCCGCCGATCTCACCTACCGCAAGCCCGCCCTGGTGCTGACCAACCTGGGCTACGCCTACCTGCTGTCCGACCGGCTCACAGAGGCCCAGGGCGCGCTCGATCAGGCCATCCGCCGCGCGCCCAACCTGTGCCACGCCCGGTACAACCGCGGGCAGGTGTTCGCAGCCCTCGGTCAGCCCGTGCGCGCGCTGCAGGACTTCGAGGTGGTCATCCGGCTGTGCGGCGACGAGGCGTCGGGCGCCTACATGCACGCCGGTCAGATCCTCCTGGCGTCCGGTGAGCGCCCGGCGGCCTGCGACTACCTGAGCACCGTCATCGCGCAGGCCTCCGGCTCCGAGCTTCACGATCAGGCGGTGGACCTGTCTGCCCGCGAGTGCCGTCGATGAGTGAGCACTCCGCCATCATGACCGGGGCCGGCCTGCCCCTCCCGGGAGAGGCGACGGTCACGATCCCGCGGAGCGAGGAGATCCCCGTCTTCCGCCTCGTGTCGATCGGCTTCTGTCTCACGCTGGTCACGGTGCTGGGGCTGCGGGTGGTGTCGCTCGTCGTCGATCGGGGCGCCGCGCACGCCGCCGCTCCCGAAGTCGCCTCCGCGGAGGCGGTCCAGCAGGGTCCGGCTGATGCGCCTGCGGTCGCCCTGTCGTCGGTCACTCCGGCGGCCACTCCCAAGGCTGCGCCCAGGGTCGCGAAGGCCGAGAAGCCTGCGCTCCCGGCCGGGGTGCAGCGGCTGCACGTTCGCGCAGTGGAACCCACACGCATGAAGCTGACTCGCATGGACGGCGAGCCGGGTTTTGCCGGTGTCCTGCCTGGCGGGGAGAGCCGGACGTTCGAGAGTGAAGACGTGCTGGTGCTGGACGTCGCCGATCTCACGAACGTCGTGCTCAAGTACAACGGCGAGCGACTGGAGCCGCTGCATCGGTTGTCTGCCCGTCGGCGGCTGGTGTTCCACACCGACTGACCGGGCACCACGCCCGCGGGGTGCAGGGACGCTGAAGGTCCCCGGGGGTTAAGGCTCCCGCCTCAGAGGGGCCGCGATGCCAGAGAACCGGGTCGAGATCATCCGGCGTCTGGCGCGACGCGGCGCGGTCGCCCCCCTCCAGCGCGCGCTGAAGAAGAGCCGCGGCGTGGACGTCGCCGGGGCGATCGGCCACCTCGCGCCGAACCAGATGCGTCTGGTGATGAGCAGCCTCCCGGATGACGAGATGGCCGCAGAGGTGCTGTGGCGTGTGGAGCCGCCCGATCTGCCGGTCCTGATCGCGGATCTGCCCTTCGAGCGCCTCGTGGCCCTCCTCAACCGCATGGACGTCGACGATGAGGCCGACGTCATCGATCTGCTGCCCGACGAGCTGCGTCAGCGCGTGCTCGAGGCCATCCGCTCCCGCGACAAGGTGCTGGTCGAGGACATCCTGGGCTGGCCCGAGGACTCCGCGGGCGGCATCATGCAGCCGATCGCGTTCAAGCTGCACCAGGACCAGACCTGCCGCGACGCCATCGTCGCCCTCCACGAGCAGCAGCACGAGCTGGAGACGGTCTTCTACCTGTACGTCGAGAACGACGTCGATCAGCTCGTGGGGGTGGCCTCGCTGCGGGCGCTGCTCACGCACCCGCCGTCGACGACCCTCAAGGAGATCATGGCGACCGACGTCATCTCAGCGGCTCCGGAGACCGACCAGGAGGAGGTGGCCCGGCTGGTCAGCCGCTACGACCTGCTGGCCCTGCCGGTGATCGACGTCGACAGACACCTGATGGGGATCATCACGATCGATGACGTGGTCGACGTCATCAAGGAAGAGGCCATCGAGGACATGCTCCTGATGGCCGGCGTCGGCGATGAGCTGGAGCCCTACGGCGGCGTGTTTGCGTCGGCGCGGCAGCGCTTCATGTGGCTGATCGTCACGCTGGTCGGTGGCATCGCCATGGCGGAGCTGATCGGTCGGTTCGAGCTGGTGCTCAGCAAGGAGGCCGTGCTGGCGGGCTTCATCCCGGTGATGCTGGGGATGGGCGGTAACGTGGGGATCCAGGCTGCCACCGTGGCCGTGCGCAACATCGCCACCGGCGCCCACGGAAAGACCAGCCTGGCGGCCACGCTGTTCCGCGAGACGCGCGTGGGCTTCCTGCTGGGGCTGGGGTTCGCGGTGACCCTGGGTGGCTACGCACTGCTGCGCTGGATGGACACCCCGCTGCTGGCTGCGGCCATCGCCGTGTCGATCACCGCCACCGTGGTGGCGGCCGCGGCGCTCGGCACCATGATCCCGCTCACCCTGAACCGCCTCGGGGTCGATCCGGCCATCGCAACCGGACCATTTGTGACCACTAGCATCGATGTGCTGGCAATTCTCATCTACTTCTCGACTGCGGTGCTTATCCTGGGTCTGTAGCCAGCAGGGGAGAACAGATGAACAACCGGACCCGAGAGATCGACGCCATCGTCGTCGGAATGGTGAACTACCGAGAGGCCGATCGCATCGTCCGCCTCCTCAGTCCGCAGGTGGGTCGGGTCGACGCCCGCGCACCCTCGGCGCGGGCCTCTCGCAAGCGGTTCGGCGGCATCATCGACATCGGCAACCGGGTGGAGCTGGTGCTCACCACCGGTCGGGGCGGGCACCCGCTGATCGCCGAGGCCACGTTGGCCGATCCCCGCATGGCAGCGCGCCGCGATCTCGCCCGCCTGTCCACCCTCATCTACGCCTGCGAGCTGTGCGGCGCGCTGGCTCGCCCCGAGCACCCCGAGCCGCGGCTGTACGGGCTGCTCGACGTGGTGGGTCTGCTGCTGGACGGCATGCCGGCGGCGCCGGGGCCGCTGCTGCTGCCGGCGCTGGAGGCCAAGGCGCTCACGTTCGCCGGCTGGTGTCCGGTGCTCGACCGCTGCGCGATCTGCGAGCAGCCCGCTGGCGGCTCGATGGCGCTCGCCCCGAGCGAGGGCGGGGCGGTGCACCTGGCCTGCGCGGAGCGATCGGTCGGCGAGCCCGTGACGCCCGAGTGGCTGATCGCGTTGGAGCAGGCCCGCCGCACCTCACTGATGGACCTCCCCGATGCGCCCACGCCGGCCGGGCCCGACGGCGGACTCGCGCCCCTGGTCGAGCAGGTCATCGGCCGGCAGCTCCGATCGCGCGCGGTGCTCGCTGCGCTGACCGCCCCCCTGCAGGCGACGGCCGCGACCGCCGGATAGACCACCAGACATGACATTTCTCCTCCTCTCACTGGCCGGCTGCGATCTGCTGACGACCACCACGGCCGCCGACACCACGGTGGTGTGGGCCGGCTACGTCGCGCGCGATCCCTTCGACGGGCAGGAGCTGACGGTCCTCTCGGAGGGCTCCGTGGTCTTCACCGACCTCGACGGGGCGGTGCTGGTCGAGGCAGAGCAGCCCTACGAGGACGCCCCGGGCTGGTGGCTGGCCGAGCTGGAGCCCGAGACCGAGGTGGCCATCCGCGTGGGCGGCCCCGATCAGGCCACCATGGTGTGGCGGGGACAGACCCCGGCCCGCACCTCCTACTGGCGCTACGGCGGACTCCTCACCCGCGACGCCGCCGCGCTGCAGGAGGTCCTCGAGGCGCTCGACCCGGACACGACGTTCGCGCCGCTCTCAGAAGGTGAGGTCGTCCACCTGTGGGCCGAGCCCTGGTCGCCGGACCGCTGGGTGGGCGCCGACATCTCCGTCACCGACGCCGCCGGCGCCGAGGCCGAGGTCATCACCTTCACCGAAGACGACAGCGGCCTGCTCCGACTCGCCGACGTCAGCGATCCGATCGTCTTCTTCGCGGCCGCCGGGCTGGCTCCCGGTCAGGCCATACTCACGGTCACGCCGGCCGCCGGCCCGGTGGTGACCGAGACCTGGCCCACACAAGGCGGCGATCTCGTCTCGGCGCTGTACTTCGCGCTGGCGGAGGAGGGATGATCGCTCTCCCGCTGGTCGCCGTCTCGATGGTCGGCTGCCTCGGGCTCCCCGAGGAGGTGCAGCTCACCAGCCGCATCGCCGCCGAGCTGGCCGAGGAGCCGGTCGGGGTCGCGGACGCCACGGTCGCTATCTACACCACCGGCGGGGCCACCGGCGCCGAGGCCACGACCGACAGCGACGGCTGGTTCACGGTGGACGTGCCCGCTGCGCAGGAGTTCCACCTGATCGCTGACGCCGACGGCTACCTTCCCACCAGCTTCACCGCGGTCTCGGCCGGCTACGACTACGAGCTCGCGGCCGGGCTGCTGTGGATGCGCACGGCCGATCAGGTCGAGCGGCTGCGGGCCGAGTTCGGCGACTGCGCGGAGGAGGGGGGCGGCATCATCGAGGGGCTGGTGATCGTCGGCACGTCGCTGTTCGCCGAGTCCACGCTGCTCGTCACCACCGCCGAGGTCTCCGCGATCGACGCCATGGGGCAGGTGCACAAAGCCTGCTATCTCGATGACAGCGGGGCGCCGGCACCTGACGCCGTGCTCACGGGCGCGACGGGGCGGTTCGCCATCTTCGGGGTCGGCGTCGGGGCTGGCACGCTGACGACCTCGTACAACGACGGCAGCTCGGTTCAGGGACCGTATGATGTCGCGGTCTGGGTGCCGGATGGCGGCGTGTCTCCGTGGTATGGGCTCTACGTGGAGTAGTCTGTGCTCGGGCTGCTGCTGTGAAGCGCAACTGGGCGAGCAGCCGTTTGAACGACCATTGTGTTTTTTCAGTAGGTATAGTGGTGATTCAGGGGCACGAAGAGGTCGCATTCACCAGCAATACTTCTCCTACATCATCGGCTTCACAGGTGGAGCCCGATGTGCCCAATACAGTTCCGAACTCACCGCTGGCGGTACCGTTGGCTCCCCCAACCAGAGTGGAATGTTGCCCGGACGCCGTGTTGTATTTTCCGTTTAACACTACCGTATAGTTGCCTGGAGCGTCGTTATCGTATCCGCCGGTGCTGGCGGCGTTATCGCCGGTGACAGTGTTGGCGTAACCCCCGAGAGTGACCGTCTGTTGGCCGTCCGAGTTATTGGACAGTCCCCCAGCTGCAAGCGAGTGATCACCGGACGACGTGTTGTCGTACCCCCCGGACACAACGGAGCCCCCGCCTTCGGCCAGGTTGTACGATCCTCCCGAGACGACATCGGCGTTGCCCGACGCCTCGTTGTAGTTGCCACCCACGACTACCCCATATACGCCTGATGCCTTCGGGAGATAGCCGCCGAGAGTGGTCGCATAGCTGTTGTCAGCGGTCGCTGAGTCGCCTCCGTAGATCCCGGAGACCTCCCCCGAGGACACCCCAGACTTGCCGCCGGCCACGACAGCGTGATCTCCAGAGGCGATGTTGTCATTGCCACCCAGGACCGCCGCGTACTCACCCGAGGCTGTGTTCCCCGAGCCCCCCAGGGCGACGCTGAATTCATCGCTCACCTGATTGTCGTAGCCCAGGACGGTTCCCCCGAACGAAGAGTAGGAGTGTGCGCCGCCGACCACGAGGTTGTGAGAGCCGCTCTTGTCGTCTCCGCCGTCATTCTCGTCGTAGCCCACGATCAAGTTTCCAAGACCGTTTTGTGTCGCGTCGGTGCTCCCTTCACCGCTCTGGACATACACATTGACCCCCACGAAGCGCACGGTGGGGTTCCCGCCCGCGTCGTCTTCCAGCACCAATGCACCGTCGCTGATGTACTGAGCCAGGGCGGCGAGTCCGTCCTCTTCCAGCTCGAGCGCATCCAGCCGAGCTGAGTTGTCAGCGATGTCGGCTTGAGCGACTGAGAGCCCGCCCGTGTTGTCGTCGATAGCGCTCTGGTTGTCGGAGATGGCGGTGGTGTTTGCCACAATGGCGTTGGCGTTTAGCGCGATTTCACCAGCATTGTCAGCGATGGCAGTGGTGTTGCTGGAGATAGCGTCGGTGTTGGCTGAGATGGCGCCGATGTTCTGGGCGATGGCGGCGACGTTGTCAGCGATTTCGGCCGCGTTGGTGTCGATGTCGCCGGTGTTTGCAGCGATGTCGAGCACACTCTGGGCGATGGCGGCCGCGTTATCGGCGATGTCGGTCACGTTCGTCGCGATGCCGCCTGCATTGGCCGCGATCGACTTGACGTAGGCGGCGATCTGGTCAGTGTTTGTCAGAATATCAGCGGCGTTGTCATCGACGCCGCC
>CAYXGP010000160.1:0-19809 GCA_964464515.1 uncultured Enterobacterales bacterium | reverse complement strand
CCGCGTGGGACCGCCCTCAGGTCGAGGGGGGAGATTGCTTTTCTTGGAGCGGCCTCAGCTCAGCAGCCACCCCAGCAGCACCAGGGAGGCCACGAACAGGCAGGCCAGCAGCGGCGTCACCCACCGGGGGCGGTCTTCCCCTGTGGACACCGTGGCCTCTGTAGACGGCACTGTGGGGTGCAGGATCGCTGAGGGGGTGCTCCGGGGCAGCTCTGCCGAGTGTGCGTTCGGCGTGGTGACCTGCGAGCCGCGCGCCTCACCCGCGGTGCTGGGAACTGTCGGAAGCCGAAAGACGGTGACCTCTCCAGAAGCGTGGGGGCGGCTCTGCTCGGAGGAGAGCAGCGTGGGGGGACCCTCCACCGTCGTGGGCTGTGAGGGCGCCGCGAGGACGTGCACCCCGGAGGCGGCGGGGCGCTTCTTCGGCGCGCGCTCTACGGGGGGAGGGTCTGGCGGGAGGACGTCCAGCGCATCGCGCAGCACTGCGATCATGGAGGCGGCGGTGTCGTAGCGGTCGCCCGGTAGGCGCGCGGTGGCGCGCCGGACGACGCCGGAGAGACCCTCGGGGAGGCGATCGAGCAGCGCGGCGTGGGTGGCGTGCCAATACAGCTCGCTGGGCGCGGCGCCGGTGAGCAGCGTGCAGAGAGTGGCGCCCACAGCGTACAGGTCGGCGCGGAGGTCTACGCCCTTGGCGTTCGCGCGCTGCTCGGGGGCCATGTAGGCGAGGGTGCCCATGGTCGTGCCGGTCTGGGTGAGCCGCATGTGGGCCACGCGGGCCACGCCGAAGTCGCCGATCTTGGCCTGCCCGTCTGGGGATAGCAGGATGTTCTCGGGCTTGATGTCGCGATGGATCACGCCCCGCGCGTGGGCGTGGCCGAGACCCTCCAGGACGTCGATGGCGACGCGCGTGGCCGCGCGGGGGCCCATCCCGCCGGGGGGAATGCGCGCCGCCACGCTGCCCGCCATCAGCTCCATGACGAGGAAGTGCCGCCCGCCCTCGCTGCCGCGCTCGAAGATGTTGACGATGTTGGGGTGCTCCATGCGCGCCAGGGTGTCGGCCTCGGAGACGAAGCGGGTCACCGTGCGATCGGCGACCTCCGGGCGCAGCAGCTTGACAGCCCGCACCTCGCCGGTGTGGGTGTCGTGGGCACGGTAGACGGTCGCCATCCCACCGCGCCCGATGATGGCGTGGAGCGCGTAGCGGCCTTCGGCGAGGGTTGGGGGAGGCGGTGCGGTCACGGTGCGGGGGCCAGCAGGTGCGGGATGTCGCGCCGGAAGCCTGCGGCAGGATAGCGCGCCCAACCGTCCGCGGCCCGTCGGGCGGTTCCGTCGCTGCGCCCGGCAGGATAGACTGCGCGCATGTCACGCCGCCGACCCTACCGCGCCCTCGCCTTCCTGCTCCCCCTCACCCTGCTCGGTGCGAGCGATGGTCCCGACAGCGGGGGCTACGTCTTCACAGACTCCGACGAGTCGGACGGCCCGCCCCACGGGCTGCTCGACATGGCGGCAGCAGAAGACCCGGGGCTCGGCGACGACGAGACGGTGGAGGTCGAGCTGCCGTTCGCCTACGATTGGTACGGAGAGCTGCAGGGCGCGGCGACGATCAGCAACAACGGCGCGCTGTTCTTCGCCAACGCGGACTCCGCGACCAGCGGCGACTGCCCGGGCACGGGCGGCGGCTGGAGCGGGGTGGCGGCGTTCTGGGACGACTGGTCTGCAGACGCGGTGACGTACGCGACGTTCGGGCGCTACCCCAACCGGGTGTTCGCGGTGCAGTGGAGCGGCGCGCACGGCAGCGCTGGCGGCGCCGGCCTGGTGCAGGCGTGGCTGCTGGAGGCGCGGCCCGAGGCGGTGATCGCGCTGGACGACGTGACGTTCGGCGACACCTCCGTCGATGGCGGCGCGAGCGCGGTCGTGGGCGCGCAGAGTGACAGCGGAAACGGCCTGGCGTGGTCGTGCAGCGGCGGGCTCTCCGATGAGTCTTCAGCGTGGTTCGGCAGCTCGGCGGATCGCCCGATGGCGGCCGATCAGGGCACCGAGGACCTCGCGGTGACCTGGCAGGGCACGCAGACCGACCAATACGCCGGTCGTTCGCTTGCGGCGGGTGACGCCAACGGCGACGGGTTCGGTGATTTCCTGGTGGGCAACGAAGATGAAGACACGGCGTTCCTGATCCTGGGCGGAGAGGGCGTAGACGGCGGGGAGCTGCTGGGCGCCGACGCCATCTTCGGGGCTTCGGTGGGCAACGTGCGGCTCGGCGCGGAGGTGGCGCTGGCCGACCTCGACGGCGACGGTCTGGACGACGTGGTCGTCAGCGCGCCGGACGACAGCACCGCAGACGCCACGGCGGGGGCTGTCTTCGTGGTCTCGGGAGACACCGCGACGGGAGAAATCTCCGTGCCGGCGGGCGCGGACCTGGAGATCTTCGGACCGACCGTGGCGGCCAGCGGCTACACGTCCACGAGCTACCAGAAGGCCACCGCGGGCGAGGGGCTGGCGGCGGGCGATCTCGACGGCGACGGCTACGCAGATCTGCTGATCGGCGCGCCCGAGGACGACTCGCAGGACACCAACGCGGGCGCGGTGTATCTGGTCAGCGGCGGCACGGGTGCGCTGTCTAGCTCGATCAGTCTGGACGGACCAGACGCTGCATTCATCGGAGAGAACGCAAACGACCAGGCCGGGAAGGCCGTGCATCTGGGCGACCTCGATGGAGACGGCGCGGCGGAGCTGTTCGTCGCGGCGCCCTACTTCGAGGACCTCGCGGGGACGCTCTCCAACACAGGGCGACTCTACATTGTGGACGGCGGCACCCACAGCGGCGCGTTCGATCTGTCCATCGCCTCCACGGCGACCATCACGGGATCAGGCGACTCCGATGAGCTGGGTTGGGCCGTGGCGGTCGGCGACTTCGACGACGACGGGAGCAACGATCTGGTGGTCGGAGCGCCCTATGCAGACGGAAACGCCACGGACGGCGGAGCGGTCTACGGCTTCCTGAGCGCCTCCGGGCTGACTGGAGACTCCGACGCCACGAGCGGCTCTGATTATGCGATCCAGGGAGACCTCAACTACCTGCAGATGGGCTGGACGATCGCGGCGCGCGACTTCGACGGCGACGCCGATGAGCTCTTCGTGGGCGCGCCGAACGACAACAGCAAGCTGAGCGGCGGCGGCTCGGTGGGGATGTTCAGCGAGGCCGTCAGCGGGCTGTACTCCGAGGCGCGCGCGATCCTCTACGGCAGCGCGTCGGGCGGCGCGGCGGGCACCGCGCTGGCGGCGGGAGCAGATCACGACGGTGATGGCTACGACGACGTGGGCGTCGCGGCCCCCTACGCGGAGGCAGAGGGGGTCTTTGGCGTCGGGCAGATCTCCGTGTGGTCGCTGATCCCCGACTTCCCCGACAGCGACGGCGATGGCTACGTGGGCACCGCCGCCGACGGCATCGACTGCGACGACGACGACGCCTCGGTGTACCCGGGCGCCTCTGAGCAGGACGGCAACCTCATCGACGACGACTGCGACGGCTGGGTGGACGACACGGTGCTGGTTCGCGAGGGACAGCTCGGCTGGACCTACGACGTCGACGAGGAGCTGGGGACTGAAGAGACGACGCAGTACGACTTTGAAGACAGCTCATCGGGGTCGGATGTCTCGACGCTGTACACCGATATGTCGCTTGAGCTGACCGCCAGCGGCGCGGTGACGGCTGCGACGGATGTGTGGGGCGCGCTCCCCAACGGAACGCTCGGCGCGAAGGTCACCGGAGATGGGGCCGACAACAGCCTGACGCTGACGTTCGGCGCCGACGTCGACGCGCTGTCGTTCAACATCCTCGACGGCGAGAGCGCGTTCTCGTTCGCCGCTGAGTTGGACGGTGACGAGCTGATCGACGGCGAGCTGCTGGCCGTGAACGCGCCGGATCGCTCGGGCGGCTCGTTTGTTGGGCTGACGTTCGTGACGGCCATCGACACGCTCACCATCTCCACGGACGTCGCAGATGAGTGGGGACTCGACGACATCGAGGTGGTCTGGGCGGGCGGCTCGGATCGCGACGAGGACGGCTACACAGAGGACGCTGGCGACTGCGACGACGCCGACGCCGACATCAACCCGGCGGCGCTTGAGGACCTCTCCAACGGCATCGACGACAATTGCGACGGCACGATCGACGCTGGCGAGATGACGGCGTGGGACGACGCCAGCGCGTGGCTGACGGCCGCCGACATGGACACCGAGGTGGTGGACTTCGAGGACCTGGCTATCGGCGAGACGGTCGACGACGACTACACGGGCGTGGGGGTGACGTTCGCCGGAGCGTTGACGGTGGATGACGACGTCCATGGCTCCGCTCCTCGCGACACCCAAGCCGGCGAGACCTCCGATCTCACGATCTCCATGACGTTCACCGAGGCGCAGCCGGCGGTAGGTCTGTATGTGTTGGATGGCGCGGGGGCTGTGAACATCGCGGCGTATCGCGTGGGTGAGCTGGTCTACGAGAGCAGCGTAAACGTGGCACTCGATGACACTGCCGGCGGGGTGTTCCTCGGGCTTACATTTGACTATGAGATCGACGAGCTGGAGCTCGAGAACGACTCGCTGGTCGATAGCTGGGGCGTCGATGACGTAACGTTCCACACGCTCGGGTTGGACGACGCGGACGGCGACGGCGCGACGGAGTCGGAGGGCGACTGCGACGACGACGACGCGGCGGTGGGCCCGGACGCCGAGGAGATCTGGTACGACGGCACCGATCAGGACTGCGATGAAGCCAGCGACTACGACGCGGACGGTGACGGCGTCGACTCGGATGCGTACGGCGGTGAAGACTGCGACGACGCAAACGACGTGGTGAACCCGGAGAACCCCGAGACCTGGTACGACGGCTACGACGGCGACTGCGACGGCTCTGATGACTACGACGCGGACGGCGACGGCCACGCCACCGAGGAGGGCGGCGGCGGCGACTGCGACGACACCTCCGACGTGGTGAACCCCGACGCCGAGGAGATCTGGTACGACGGCACCGACGACGACTGCGATGAGACAAACGACGACGACGCGGACGGCGACGGCTACGCGGCCAGCGGGTACTCGGGCGGCGCCGAGGGCGGCGGCGACTGCGACGACACGGACGCAGACGTGAGCCCCGGGGCAGCGGAGATCTGGTACGACGGCGTCGACACGGACTGCGACGAGGCCAGCGACAACGACGCCGACGCCGACGGTTTCGACAGCGAATCCGAGGGCGGCGGGGATTGCGATGACTCAGACGCATTGGTGTTCCCGAGCGCGAGCGGAGAGACCTGCTACGACGGCGTCGATCAGGACTGCGACGGCGCGTTGTACTTCGACTTCGAGGGGTACGGCTACGACAACGAGGACCTCGGCGGCGAGGACTGCGACGACGACGACCCGCTGGTGAACCCCGACGCCACCGAGACATGGTACGACGGCACCGACGCCGACTGCGACGAAGCCAGCGACTACGACGCTGACCTGGACGGCTACAACTCAGACGCCTACACCGTCGACGGCACGCCCGGGACCGACTGCGACGACACCGACCCGACGATCAACCCCGGGGCCAGCGACTACAGCTACGACGGCATCGATCAGGACTGCGACGGCTCCGACGACTACGACGCGGACGGCGACGGCGAGGACGCCATCTGGTACGGCGGCGATGACTGCGACGACGCGGACGCGTCGATCAACACATCGGCGACCGAGGTCTGGTACGACGGGGTCGATCAGGACTGCGACAGCGCGTCAGACTACGACGCAGACTCGGACGGGTACGACTCCGAGCTGTACACGGGAACGGACTGCGACGACGGCGACGGCACCATCTTCCCCACCGCCACCGAGACGGCGGGGGACGGCATCGACCAGGACTGCGACGGACTGGATGATGCAGACTCAGACGGAGACGGCGTCTCGACGGCGGACGACTGCGATGACGACAACGCATCCATCTACCCCGGCGCGCCGGAGACCTGCTACGACGGCATCGACAGCGACTGCAGCGGCGGCAGCGACTACGACTGTGATGGAGACGGCTACGACGGGTCGGACTACGGCGGAACGGACTGCGATGAGACCGACGCGTCGGTCAACCCAGGCGCGTTCGACCGCTGGTACGACGGCGTCGACAGCGACTGCGCGGGCGATGAAGACTACGATCAGGACGGCGACGGCTATGCGCCGACGGCGTACGACGGTGACGACTGCGACGACACGGACGCGGGGGTCTCCCCAGCCAACACGGTCGACGACTGCGGCGGCGGCGACGAGGACTGCGACGGCAGCACCGACGAGGACTGCGAGATGCTGCAGGAGGACACCGGCACGGTAGACACCGGCGGCGGCACGTCCGGGACCAGCGGGACTACCGGCACCACGTCGGGCGGCAGCACGTCAAGCACGACGGGCGGCACCAGCGGCGAGACATGGACCGATCCAAATGAAGACTGGAGCGCGACGCCCGCGACGCAGACCGACGACGGCACGATGAAGTCGAAGTGCGGCTGCGCCACTTCCAGCACGTCGAGCGGATGGGCCGGCGGGCTGTGGGTGGGGCTGCTGGGGATGCTGGCGATTCGGCGGCGTGAGCGCTGAGCTTCGGGGAGCGCTCCCGATGCGTTAGGTCCCCGCCTGCCTCCAACCGTGAGCGGCATGCGCTACGAGAACGTCTGCATCGAAGCGCTGGACTATGTCCTGCCCGACAGCGAGGTCACCACGGCCTCCATCGAGCGCATGCTGTCCCGGGTGAGCCGCCGCCTGGGCCTGGGAAGCGGCTTCATCGAGGCCCTGACCGGCGTGCGGGCGCGCCGGTTCTGGGACGCAGACGTGACCCCCTCGCTCGCGGCGACCCGCGCCGCCGAGAGGGTGCTGAAGCGCACGGGGATCCCTCGGGCAGACGTGCAGGCGCTGATCAGCACCAGCGTGTGTAAGGACTTCCTCGAGCCGTCCACGGCCAGCCTGGTCCACGGCAACCTGGGGCTGTCCACGGAGTGCCTCAATTTCGATCTGGGCAACGCCTGCCTGGGCTTCGTGATGGGGATGGCGACCGTCGCGAACATGATCGAGCTTCGTCAGATCGAGACCGGCATGGTGGTGGCGGGGGAGGGGAGCCGCGCGGTGACCTCGGCGACGGTGAAGACCCTCCTCCGGCCGGGTGTGGTGTTCGCGGATCTGGTCGACAACCTGGCGACGCTCACCCTCGGCTCCGGGGCGGTGGCGATGATCCTCACGCACCGAAGCCGCTCCCGGAGCGGCCATCGCCTGCTGGGCGGCGTGACGCTGGCGGCCACCGAGTACAACCACCTGTGCGTGGGCACCGAGGCAGGGATGAAGACGGAGCCCGCGAAGCTGCTGTCGGAGGGCGTGCGCCTCGCGGCGCGCACCTGGGAGCGCCTGCGGGCGGAGCTGGGCATCGACGCCGCCGATGAGTACATCCTGCATCAGGTAGGGCGGGCCAACCACGACGCGCTGACGTCGGCGCTGGCGCTCCCTCCCGACCGCGCGCTGCGGGTCTACGCAGACCTGGGCAACGTCGGCGCGGCGGGGGTCCCGCTGACGCTGGCGATGGCCGTGGAGGAGGGGCGCGTCACCGCGGGCACGCGGGTCGCGCTGATGGGCATCGGCAGCGGACTGAATTGCGCGATGATGGGGGTGGAGTGGTGAGCAAACACAACGCAGCGCTGCCGGAAGCGGCCCGCGCGGAGTACCCATGGAGCGGCCACTACCTGTCGGTGGACGGCGGTCAGATGCACTTCCTCGATGAGGGGCCCCGCGACGGGCCGGTGCTGCTGTGTCTGCACGGCAACCCCACCTGGTCCTTCTATTGGCGGGCGGTGGTGCGGGCGCTGTCCGATCGGTTCCGGGTGGTGGTACCCGATCACATCGGCTGCGGGCTGTCGGACAAGCCGGGCGACTGGTCCTACCAGCTCGCGGGGCACGTCGGCAACGTGGAGCGCCTCGTCGAGCACCTGGGTCTGGACCGCTTCTCGCTGGCCGTACACGACTGGGGCGGCGCGATCGGAATGGGCGTGGCGACCCGACACGCTGCGCAGATCGACCGGCTGGTCATCACCAACACGGCGGCGTGGCGGTCGAAGGCCATCCCCCCGTCGATCGCGGTGTGCAAGATCCCGGGCTTCGGCGCGCTGGCCGTCCGAGGGCTGAACGGGTTCGCCCGCGCGGCGACCATCCGCGCGGTCAGCAGCAAGCTCTCCCCCGCGGCGAAGGCGGGGCTGCTCCACCCCTATGACTCCTGGGACACCCGCATCGCCACGCTGCGGTTCGTCGAGGACATCCCGCTGCGGCCGGGGCATCCCAGCTACGACACGCTGGCGGAGATCGAGGAGGGGCTGGCGGGGCTCACCGAGCGGCCCATGCTCGTGCTGTGGGGCGAGGACGACTTCTGCTTCACTCCGCGGTTCCGCGCGGAGTGGCAGCGGCGGTTCCCGGCGGCCGAGGTCCACGCATGGAAGGGGGTCGGCCACTACGTGCTCGAAGACGCGACCGACCGCGTGATCGATGAGATGACGCGCTTCCTGGCGCCGCTGGTGCAGCCACCTCAACGAGACAGGATCTATTGACCTGTCAATCGCGCATGGTATGCTCTACCTGAACTATCCGGTGGAGCTTCCATGCCACAGTCCTCGTCTCCCTTCGCGCGTGCATCCGAGCTCGAAGGTGAGCTGAGTCGGCTCCGCGCCGATCGGGATCACACACGCACCCTCGCGCGGGTACGCGGCTCGATCATCGATGCCCAGAGCGCCACGATCGCGACCTTCCGAGAGCAGCTGGAGCTGGAGCGTCAGCGGACCGACGAGTGGCGGGCCCACGCCCACCACCTGTCGCGGCAGCTCGAACGACTGCGGACCACCGACGCGCCCTGAGCGATGCGCGTCCTCGGCGTCCTGGTACTGGCGACCTGCGCGCGGCTGCCGCCGCTCCCGCTGCCGGCAGAGCCCCCGGATCCGGATCTGCTCTCGGCGTCCTGCTCGGCGGGGGCGCTGAGAGCCTGCGCGGCGCTGGCGCGTCACCAGATGCAGCAGGCCCCTCCCGTCCCCGCGGACGTCCCGGGACTGGCGCGGCGGGCGTGCGAGGCGGGGATCCCGGACGGGTGTGATCTGGTCGGCGAGCTGGCCTGGCGAGACGGCGACGACGACGGCGCACGGACGGCGTTTCGATCCGCCTGCGAGGGCGGCTCTGCGTCGGGGTGCCTGCACCTGGGCTACCTGTACGACCGCGGGCTCGGGGTCCCCTCGGACGCCCCCGAGGCGCGCTCGCTGTACGATCGCGCATGTGACGGCGGCTCCGCGATGGGTTGCACCAGCCTGGGGTACATGGCAGACCTCGGGGAGGGCGGCGCGCGCCGCCGCGGCCGCGCGCGGCGACTGTACGCGGAGGGCTGCGCGAAGGGCGACGCAGTAGGCTGCGTGAACCTCGCGCGGCTGCGCGATCGTGGGAAGGGCGACGGCCGACGCCAGCTCATCGCCCGTCAGCTCTACTCGCGGGCCTGCGAGGGCGGCGCCGCGGCGGGGGGCTTTGCCTTGGGCGTGTTCTAGGTGGTGGTACGTAGGGTGTCCGCCTGGGCCTAGCGGGGGCTCGGCTACTACGATCGGGCCTGCGACGGCGGGGCCACGCCCGGATGCACCCGGCAGGGGATCCTGCTGCGCGATGGCCGGGGCGCCTCGCAGAATCTCCGGGCCGCGGCCGGTCTGTTCCAGCACGCGTGTGAGGGCGGACACGCCGAGGGGTGCCTGCTGCTCGGGGTGATGGCGCGCGACGGTCGGGGGGTGGACCCCGATCCGGCCCGTGCCGCCGCCTTGTTTGAGCGCGCCTGCGCGGGCGGTGTCGATCTGGGGTGCGTGCAGCGCTAAGCTGGTCTTCGGAGAATCGTCTCTCCGGAGGAGCCATGGCCCGACCGACCAGGACCACATGGGTGTCTGTAGCGGCTGCGTTGACCACACCGGTGGCGATCGTCGCGTTCTACCTGATCGTGATGCCGCTGGTCGTCGGCCGGGGGCAGGGCCCCGACTCCGTGGCTGGGATCATCGTCGCCGGGGTCTTCATCCTGTTGCCGCTGCTCGCGGTGGTCACGGGGCTGGTGGGGCTGTTCCAGAAGGACAACCCCAAGTGGGTGCCGGCGCTGTCTTGTGGGTGTGGGTGCCTTCCGTTGGCTGTTCTTGTGTTTGGAGTTGTGTTTGTTGCGGTGACGGGTGGGGTATAGCGGGTGGCGTGATGTGGCTGTCTATACCAAACCCGAGGCGGTCTCAGGAGAAGCACCGACGCTGGAATTCGGAACCACGTGGCTCGTGGCTCGTGTCTCCGCGGGTCCGCGGATCGCGGGATCGAGGGACGCGCGATCGAGGAGACGCGGAGTCGAGAGGTCGTGGTGCCGCTCTTGCGTGGACACGCGAAACCGACCGCGCCCACGTCTCTTCGGTTCCACGTTTGATCGGAACCGCGACTTCGCCGATCCCCGATCCCGCGATCTCGCGGAACCTCGATCTCGCGATCCACGGACCCGCGAACCACGAGAACGCGAACCCGCGATCCGCGGTGCGCGAGACCACGGGGTGTGGGTGGCGTGGCTATCCGCCCATCCGCTCGAGCATTCGGTCGACACGGCGTATGTTGTGGGCTTGCTCCTCAGAGTTCGGCAGGTCCGCGATGAGCAGGACCGCGAGGGCCTCTGCGTTGGAACCACGTGCGATCTCGTAGTGGTTGGTTCGGGCCTTGCCCGATCGGCGTGAGCCTTCAGCTATGTTCAAGACCACGGAGTCGGCGGCTCTGCCACCCTGTCCCTTCAAGTCGGCCATGCCGCGTGGAAACGGCTGGCGGTGAAACCAACGGGCGACCGTCAGGGCGAGCTGGAACACGTCCAGACCTTCGAAGCTCATCTGCATGGTGTTTCTCCAGGGACTGCCTTGGGGTTCAGATGGAGGCAGCCCTCACTTTGTGATGGGGCTGCCGACAGCGAACCCGAGGCGGTCTCAGGAGAAGCACCGACGCTGGAATTCGGAACCACGTGGCTCGTGGCTCGTGTCTCCGCGGGTCCGCGGATCGCGGGATCGAGGGACGCGCGATCGAGGAGACGCGGAGTCGAGAGGTCGTGGTGCCGCTCTTGCGTGGACACGCGAAACCGACCGCGCCCACGTCTCTTCGGTTCCACGTTTGATCGGAACCGCGACTTCGCCGATCCCCGATCCCGCGATCTCGCGGAACCTCGATCTCGCGATCCACGGACCCGCGAACCACGAGAACGCGAACCCGCGATCCGCGATCCGTGTGATGGGGCTGCCGACAGCGAACTCAAGGCGGCCGGAGGGCCACGAACTCCCGGGGCCCTGCACCGTCGGGATCAGGGCTTCGGTATCCGCAGCTTCTCCGAGATCATCATCCCCCCACTCAGCGCGAACATGAGCACCAGCGGGTGCAGCTTACCCGGCCCGATCTGCAACACACCGCCCCACAGCGCATCCCCGACCGCCCCCTGCCAGAACGCGATGCCCAGCACAACCACCAATACAAGGCTGGTCGGAATCGGCGTCCCCTCGAAGTAGGCGACCTTGCCCCGCTCGTCGCTGAGCGCCTCGGCGGTGACGTTGAACCGCGCCAGCCGGCCGATCCCGCAGCAGACGAAGACGATCAAGACGAGGGCGTCCCACAGCCCGCGCAGCCCGAGCGTGAACCCGAGGACCGCGGGCGCGACCCCGAACGAGATGATGTCGGCCAGCGAGTCGAGATCGCCGCCGTAGGGCGACGACTTCCGGCGCCATCGGGCCACCGCGCCGTCGGCGGCGTCGAAGATGAACGCCATCGGCAGCAGCACCAGCACTGCGATGATCAGGTCGGGCCGGTGGTCTTCGTCGAGGTGATGAAGGCAGGCGAAGATCGCGGCCGTGCCACAAGCGGCGTTGGCGAGCGTGATGAAATCGGCCAGGGCGAAGCGGCGGATGAGCGCGAACGACTTCGGGCGGGGCTCGGTCATGGAGGCTCCAGGGCCGCAGTGGAGCGGGGCCGTGGTCGGCCCGAGGCTGCTGCCATATGAGACGGTACCGCAGGGAACGCCCGGAGAGAGAATGCAGATCGCCGTCCTCGGCTCGGGATCCTGGGGCACCGCCCTCGCCATCCAGCTCGCTCGCGCAGGTCACCTGGTGCAGATGTGGGATCGACGCCCGGAGCGCGCGGCCCGTCACCAGGAGGCGCGAGAGAACAGCCGCTACCTGCCCGGCGCCGCCTTCCCGCCCTCACTGAGCGTCACCGGAGATCTCCCCGGCGCGCTGAGCGGGGCGACCCTCGTGCTCTTCGTCGTGCCGTCCCAGGCGGTGCGGCAGATGGCCGAGATCGCTCAGGAGCACCTGCCAGACGACGCGGTGATCTGCTGCGCCAGCAAGGGCATCGAGCAGGGCACGCTGATGACGATGGAGGAGGTCCTGCGGGACGTGCTCCCGGCGGCCTGCCACGATCGTCTGTGCTTCCTGGCCGGTCCTTCGTTCGCGAAGGAGGTCGCCGCTGGCCTGCCCACGGCGGTCGTGGTGGCCGGGCGCAGCGAGGCGGCGGCCAACGTGGTGGCGGAGGCGTTGCATCACGGGCCGGTGCGCGTCTACCACACCGACGACATCGTGGGCGCGGAGCTGGGCGGCGCGCTGAAGAACCCCATCGCCATCGCCTGCGGCATCGCTGACGGCTGCGGGTTGGGGCTGAACGCGCGCGCGGGGCTGATCACCCGGGGGCTGGCGGAGCTGTCACGCTTGACGGTCCAGCGGGGGGGCAATCCGCTCACGCTGGCCGGGCTGGCGGGCATGGGCGACCTCGTGCTCACCTGCACCGGCGATCTGTCGCGCAACCGGCGGGTCGGGCTGGGTCTCGGAGCTGGCAAGACCCTCCCGGAGATCCTCGAGGAGCTGGGTCAGGTGGCCGAGGGCGTGATCACCGCGCGCAGCGCGTGGCAGCTCGCGCAGCGCGAGGGGGTGGAGATGCCGCTCACCGAGCAGATCTATCGGATCCTGTACGAGGACCGCCCGGTGGGAGAGGCCCTCCGCGATCTGATGGGTCGAGAGCGCAAGGCCGAGCGGGAATGATCTTGTTGGAGCTACGGCCCGTGTTGGAGAGTTGGAAATGAACGAGCGCCAGCTTCGCCAGCAGATGGTGCAAATCGCGCACCTCTGCTACGAGAACCGCTACCTGGTCGCGATGGACGGCAACCTGTCGGCGCGCCTGCCGTCCGGTGACGTGCTGTGTACGCGCGCGGGCTGCCACAAGGGGCTGCTCACCGAAGACGATCTGTTGGTCGTCGATCGGCGCGGAAAGCTCAAGCGCGGCAGCGGCCGGCCCACGTCCGAGGTCTTCATGCACCTGGCCTGCTATGACGAGCGACCGGACGTGGGGGCGGTGGTGCATGCCCATCCGCCCGTCTCGGTGGCCTTCACCATCGCCAACGTAAGCATGGCGCGGTGTGTGCTGCCTGAGGTGGTCCTCACGCTGGGAGTGGTGCCCACCGTGGCCTACGAGACCACCGGGACCCACGCGCTCGCGGAGAAGATCCGTCCGTACATCGCCCACCACGACGCGATCTTGATGGATCGTCACGGGGCCGTGTGCCTGGGACGCGACCTGCTCTCGGCCTTCTGCAACCTCGAGACGATGGAGCACACCGCCCACATCACCAAGATGGCGCGGGATCTGGGCGGCGTGAAGGAGCTGCCGCCGACCGAGGCCGCGAAGCTGCGGTCGATGGGGCTGAAGCGGTACGGCGGGCCGCCGAGCGCGGTGGCGAAGGCCGACGAGCCCGGGGCCGATCTGCCGGATGTCTGCCGGGGGTGCAGCGGGTGCTCCAGCCACGATCCGCGGGGCATCGGTCCGAAGTCCGGTCTGCGGATGGCGCGGGTGGTCGAGGCGGCGATGGCGGCGGTGAATGAAAGCGCAGAGACTGCGCCGGCGCCAGCATCGACGCCTGCTCCCGTGTCTGCGCCGGAGGCTCCCACTGCGCTGGAGACAGCGGTGGTCGAAGCCGTGCTGGCGAGCCTCGGTGCGGGCTGAGCGGTTGCGTTGGAGCGGTAGCTTCACGGCAGGAGCTGGTGTGCGAGTGTCACGCGCCGAGTCTCCTGGATCGTGGATCGTGTTGACCGTGGAGTCGCGGATCGAGAAATCGCGGACTCGCGAGGTCGTGGCTCCGAAGAACCGTGGAGTCGAGAAGCCGAGGCGACCGGTCTCGCGGTTCCACGTTCAACCGGCGCCACGGAAGCGCGGCTTCGCGGACAAACGGACACACGGCTCCCCGAAACCACGGTCTCGCGTCTCCTCGGTTTCACGAGCCTCAAGCCCCCGACCCGCGCTCCACGTGGGTAGACCAACATGGGGGGAGCCAATGACCCCCGCTGACCGTCCATCCCACCACCGCTGGCTCGCCTGGAGCCCGGCCCTCATCCTCTCTGCGGGGATCCTCGTCCTCCTCCTGCGGACATTCGCCGCGCGGGTCGGTCATCCCTACGATCTGGAGTGGATGGAGGGCGGCATGCTCCTCCACGCCCTCCGAATCGTCGAGGGCGAGGGCCTGTACGTCACCCCGTCCTCGGACTTCATCCCCTTCATCTACCCGCCGCTGTACTCCTGGGTGTTGGCAGCGGTCGGCGCGATGACGGAGCTCGGCCACGCCGCAGGTCGCAGCATCTCGCTCGTTGGCACCCTCGCGGCGGCGGGGGCCCTGGTGGCGGCGGTTCGCCTGGAGCGCAAGGACAGCGGAGAGCGTGGAGACAGCAAAGAGCGCGGGACCAGCGGAGACTGGGGCCTGGCGATCGGCGCGGCGGGGCTCTACCTGTCCGGGTACGAAGACGCGGGCTCGTTCTACGATCTCGTGCGTATCGATGGGCTGTGGATGGCGCTGCTCACCTGGGCGCTGGTCGCTGGACGGTGGGGCTGGCTGCGCACGGCGGGGCTGCTCCTCACCGCGGCCTACGCCACCAAGCACACCGCGGCGCTGTTCGGTCTGCCCATCCTGATCTGGATCTGGAAGACCGAAGGTCGCGACCGCGCGCTGGCGTTCGCCCGCTGGAGCGTCGGCCCGGCGCTGCTGTTCACCGCAGCGATGTCCCTCGAGGGCGACGGCCTGTTCCTGACCTACCTGCTGGGCGTGCCCGCGGTACACCCGTTCGTGCCCGAGCGGTTCTTCAAGGGCGCACCATCGGAGCTGATCGGCGCGATGCCCTGGACGCTGGGCGCAGCGGGGCTGGTGGCCGTCGTGCTGCGACAGCGACCGGGGAGGGGGGGGAGCTACTGGCTGGCCTGCGGCGGCCTGGCCGCGCTGGTCAGCATGATCATGCGGGGCCACCACGGCGGGTACCTCAACGTCCTGATGCCCGGGCTGTGGGCGGGGGCCCTGGGATCGGCGCTGCTGCTCTCCGCGGCGTGTCGGAGATGGCCGGGGTTGCCCGTGCAGGCCGCGGTCAGCGGCTTGATGGCCTGGCAGATGTGGAGCGGCGCGTGGGACATCGCGCGGTACTCCCCCACCGAGGCCGATCGCGCGGCCGGTGACGCTCTGGTGCAGCGCCTGGCCGCCGAGGAGGGGGAGATCCTCGCGCCGTGGAGCCCCTGGTTGGTGGTGCAGGCCGGCAAGCGGCCGTCCCTGCACCTCATCTCCCTGTGGGACATCGATCACGAGTGGGGGCCGCTGAATGACGGCGTGGCGGCGTTCGACCGCGACATCGCGGAGCGGCGCTGGGGGCTGGTGATCACCGCGAACCGCAAGCTGGGCCATGGGCTCACGACCCACTACGCGCTGTCCAAGCAGCGCATCTCGCTGGAGAAGGGGGCGCTCATGCCGCGGACGGGTTGGCAGGTGCGACCGCGGTACCTGTATCGGCCAAACCGGCGGTAGCCAGCGTCCATCTCGGATACGATGCCCCTCCATCCGTGGAGGCGCCATGACCCGCATCGTTCCCCTTCTTTCGATTCTCCTCGTCGCTTGTCTTCCGCTGGAGCCCGAGGTCCACATCCCCACGCTGGATGAGGTCTCCTCCGAGGCCGACAGCGCCGTGGGTCTCGTCGATCGGTCCGCTGCGCTGGCCGACGCTGCCGAGGGCGAGGACGGCGAGCCGCTCGATCTCACCGCCCAGCCGGCCGGCTTCTACCTCGACATCGACAGCGCCGAATTGCAGGGCACCGATGTCCCCGCTCGGATCGACACCTACCGCAACGTCGGCATGGGGGTCTGGGCCGCCGCGTGGGCCGACGCCGTCACCGTCGCCGTGGTCGGACCGCCCGCTGCTGCGATCGGCATCGCCGCGCAGGGCACGATCGAGGAGGTCGAGCCGTTCGCCTGGACGGCCACCAACACCGTCACGTCTCCTGAGGGCGACAACTCCATCACGGGGCAGTTCACCGTGGCCTGGGTCCGCACGGGCTGGCTGGCCGAGATGCGATTGACCAGCACCGACGGCAAGTACGACGACACGCGCTGGTTCAACGGCTACGTCGAGAACGGCGGTGGCCAGGGCTGGTGGGACCTCTGGCTGGAGGACGAGCTGGTCGGGGTCATCGAGTATGTGGCCGATGAGCCGGGGTCAGGCACCGGCGTAGGGGAGTACGGGATCGCCTCTCTGTATGGGGAGACGGCCAGTGATGTCCTGGCGTACGAACATCGGGATGACGCGTGGATGATCTCCTACTGGGATGACTCCGAGGCGTTCCAGCACCACGTTCACCTGGCTGCGGACCAGTCGGGGGATGTTCTTGTGTCGTCGTACAACGGCGGTGAGCTCGCGTGCTGGGACACCAACTATGCTGATGTGGACTGTCCGTAGGGCTTGAGCTCTGCGTTCAAGCTGGGGTGTCTGACAGCGGTGAGCGTTCAGGTGGACAACCCCTCGCTTGCCCTCGCGGCCCCTGGTCGCGTCTCGTCTCCTTGCTGTGACGCTTCCCCCCGGTGTGGAGCACAGCTGTGGAGCAGAGCGGCGGTTCCTCACCGGCCACCAGAAACCACCAGTTCTGCGCGATCTTGTTGTCCACCTGAACGCTCACCGCTGTGAGTCGCGGATCGTGAGGTCGTGGAGTCGTGAAGCCGTGGAGGCGACCGGTCTCACGTACCCACGGTGGGACGGAAGCACGGCTCCACGAACCGCGAACCATCGTCTCTGTATCGACTCGGTGGAATGCGCCACTCGTCGCGGGTCGAGAAGTCGCGGACTCGTGAGGTCGTGGTCCCGAGGAATCGTGGATCGCGTGTCCGTGGAGTCGCGGGTCGTGTTTCCGTACGAACGTGGATCGTGTGTCCGTAGACACGTGAAACCGCGAGACTGAGAGGGCGACCGGTCTCGCTCAGGCGGACCCATGCACCCCAACACAAATCAGAGGGGGGCGAGCGATGCGATCACTTCCCGGTGTCACCCGGCGCTCCCGTATCCCCAAACGTAGGCGTGGCATGAATCGGCACCCGCACCTCCAACTGAGCGGCGTCGTTGCTGGAGATCCGAACTTCGCCCTCCGCGATCTCACCGGTGTCGAGAATAGCCGTGACCGTGAACGTCTTATCCGTCCCGGGCGCGAGGATGACGTCCTCTGCGATCTCCATCCCGAACAGGCCGTCGGCGCTCTCGGACAGCCCGACCTGGTACAGCTGGAGGTTGGCCTTGCCGACGCTGGCGATCACGATGGACCCGCTGTACAGCACCCCCGGCGCGTCGACCGGGATCGTGAGCTCGGCGGGCGTGATGGTCATCGCGCCGCTGCCCTGGTCGGGGTTGGTCTCGACGTCGGCGTCGGAGAACGACGTCTCGCCGGAGCAGGCCACGACGGCGAGGCAGAACACAAGATGGGCGGGTCGGATGGTGTGGTGCATGGGTGTCTCCTCCATCGAGTCGGTAGCCCGATGCCCGCCGATCGCCTACCCTGGGCCACCCCACGGAGCCGAGATGAGCGGTCTGCCCGAGCGCGTGCGCGTCTCCATCGAGGTGTCGGCGGGCAGTCGCGTCAAGCGCGGCAGCGACGGCCGTGTGGACTTCATCTCGCCGATCGCCTGCCCCTTCAACTACGGCTGTGCGCCGGACACCCGCGCTGAGGACGGCGAGCCGGTGGATGTGCTGGTGCTCGGTCCGCGTCTGCCGCGGGGGCCGGCTGGCACCCTCCGCCGCGTGGGGCGGGTGCGCTTCATGGACGCCGGGCAGGTCGATGACAAGTGGATCTGTGGTGCAGCGCCTCCTTCCGCGGGCGAACTACGTCGTCTGGCGCGGTTCTTTCGCTTCTATGCGCTGTGCAAGCGGCTGGCGCGCCCCCGCCGCCGAGGCCCGACCCGCTTCCTCGGAATCGAAGTATCCGGCGCGGCGGACGCGTTGGGTTAGAGCCCGGGACCACCTGACCGGAGTTCGACGAGATGAGCACCCTGGGGATCCGACGCCGGCTGAAGACCGGCATCAAGCGCGTCCTCGGCATGGACGAAGATCCGGCCGCCCGCCCATCACCGAGGCCCCCCGCGGCGCCCTCGCCCGCGGTCGCCCCTGCGCTGCGGTTCGAGTCCCCCCCGATTGTGGAGCCGCCGGTCGCCGCGCCGAAACCGGCGCCAGAACCAGCGCCAGAACCAGCGAGCGCCGAGCCCCCAGCAGCCGCGGCGCCAGGGAACGAGAGCCCGACCGCTCCGTCTGCCGCTGCGGACGACGTGGTGGGAGCGGCGATCACCTACGCGGCGGTTCAGGAGCTGCTCGACGACATGGTGCGCCCCGCGCTCCAGGGTGACGGCGGCGACATCGCCCTCGTCAAAGTCGAGGAGAACAGCATCTATGTCAAGCTGGTCGGGGCGTGCAGCTCGTGCCCCTCCTCCGTCATGACGATGCGCCAGGGCATCGAGCTGCTGCTCCGCGAGGAGTTCCCTGCGATGAACGAGCTGGTGAACGTCGATGAGCAGCCCCTGCCGGCAGAGGCGAGCTGAACCGGACTGAGGAGTCGCGCGGCCCGCGACACTGGCGGCCCTCTGATCTGCGGTTTGGCGGGTGGGATCTCGCGGGTTCGGTGACGAATTCCAAAGATGTGTGAACGACCCGGCCGCCGCTGGGTCCCGCCGCTACCGTGATCTCATGGAACCCGATCTCGTCACCATCGCCCTCTCGCGGTTCGGCCTCGGGCCGCGGCCCGGTGAGCGCGGAGACGTCCGCAACCCGGCAGAGTGGCTCCGCGCCCAGCTCGCCGCGCCCAACATCTCCACATCCGGTATCTCCACAGCGAGCGTCCCCACTTCGAGCATCGCTGCGGTCGCTGCGTTTCATCGCTCTCGCGGCTCAGAGAGCGCGCGCCGTCGCTACCGGCAGCAGGCCCGCGCGCAGTATCGGCGCGAGGCCGGCGCGCGGATACTCAACGCGGTGAAGACCCGGGAGCCGTTCCGAGAGCGTCTTGTGCGCTTCTGGAGCAACCACTTCGCGGTGTCGGTCAGCAACCCGCAGATTCTACCATTGGTCTGTTCGTTCGAGGCAGAGGCCATCCGTCCCCACGTGTGTGGGCGGTTCGCCGACATGCTCTCTGCGGTGGTTCGGCATCCCGCGATGCTGGTGTACCTCGACAACCACAAGTCGGTCGGACCGCGCAGCCGCGTCGGCCGGCGCCGCGGGCGTGGACTCAACGAGAACCTCGCGCGGGAGATCCTCGAGCTGCACACCGTCGGCAGCGGCTACGACCAGTCCGACGTCACCGCGTTCGCCGCGGCCCTCACCGGCTGGTCGATCGTCCGCAGCGCCGACGCGCTGACTGTAGACCCCTCTTGGACGAAACCGCTTCGCGGTGGCTGGTGCTGGCGTAATCGTGGGGTGCTGA
>CAYXGP010000159.1:1862-19872 GCA_964464515.1 uncultured Enterobacterales bacterium | reverse complement strand
CCCCGCCGCGCCCCCCTGCGCGGGCGGCTACAACGAGGGCGACGGGAGCCCGGACCAACACGACCCGGTCACCACCTGGTACCCCGACGACGACGGAGATGACTACGGCAACGAAGAGCTGCCGACCTCGGACTGCGCCCAGCCCTCGGGCTACGTCGCCGACGGCGAAGACTGCGACGACACCGACGCCGACATCAACCCCGATGGCGTCGACACCTGCTTCGACGGCGTCGACTCCGACTGCGACGGCGACGAGGTGTGCGAGGTCTCGCTGCTCGAGGCCCACGCGAAGATCCTGGGCGAGTTCGTCGATGACCACCTGGGGTGGTCTGTGGACGGCGTGGGCGACCTCGACGGAGACGGCACCGACGACTTCGCGGGCGCGGCCTACTACAACGACAACGCGTTCGCTGACGCCGGCACCGTCTACCTGTTCTACGGCGTGCCCAGCGGCGTGGTCTCTGCGAACACCGCCGACCACCAGATCACCGGCGAAGCCGCAAACGACCGCACCTCCGTGGTGCTCGGCCCCGGAGACATCGACGGCGACGGATTCGATGATCTGGTGATCGGCGCCTGGGGCAACAACGGCGCGCGCGGTGCCACCTACCTCATCCTCGGTCCGGTCAGCAGCGACTTCTCACTCTCAGACGCCGACGCCAAGCTTCGGGGTGAGTCGTCCGCAGACATCGCCGGCTACGAGGTGGGCCTGGGCGGCGACGCCGACAACGACGGGCGCGCGGACTTCTGGGTGGGCTCCTACAAGGACGACGACGGCGGCACCGACGCAGGCGCCGCCTACCTGATCACCGGCGTCATCTCCGGCTCGGTCGATCTGGACACGCCTCCGTCCTCGTCCGCGCCGGCGGTGCAGGCCAAGCTCTACGGCGAGAACGACAACGACGTGGTCGGCCGCAGCATCAACGGCAACGGCGACGTCAACGGCGACGGCTTCGAGGAGGTGATCGTGGGCTGCTTCGTCTGCGACGCCTTCGGCGGCGTCGTGGGGGGCGCCACCGACTACCCGGGGGGTGCCTACCTGGGGCTGGGTCCGCTGAGCGGCTCCATCAGCCTGGGAGATGTCCAGGCCAAGCTGGAGGGCGAAGACGACCAGGACTACGCCGGCTACTCCGTGGCCATGGTGGGCGACGTCAACAACGACGGAAACGACGACTTCGTGGTGGGTGCCTACCAGGAGACCAGCGCCCCCGACCCCTCCATCGACGAAGCCGACTACGAGGAGGCCGGCGCGGCCTACCTGTTCTACGGCACCGCCACCGGAGTCGTCTCACTGGTCACCTCGGACGCCAAGCTGATCGGCGAGAGCATGGACGCCACCGCCGGGCGCTCCGTGGAGTCCGCCGGCGACTTCGACGGCGACGGCTTCGCCGACTTCCTGGTGGGCGCGGACAGCGACGACGAGGGCGCGGCCAACGCCGGCGCCGCCTACGTGGTCTTCGGGCCCATCTCCGGAACCTCCACCCTCTCCCGCGCCGCCGGGAAGTTCATGGGGGAGGCCGCGGACGACGAGGTCGCTACCGCAGTCGCCCGCGCTGGAGACCTCGACGACGACGGGCTGACCGATCTGCTGGTCGGCGCACAGGAGGAGCCCACCGCGGGCACCGACGCCGGTGCGATCTACCTGATCCTCGCCGCCGACTACGTGCCCTGAGACGGCTCCCCGCTTCAGCGTCCCTGATTCAGGAGGGACCCTCGTCGAGCGCTGCGTCAGACTCACGGGCGGATCGAATCAGCGCCTCATGAGCGCGCAACCCCGCGCCGATCCATCCGAAGACCTGATCGACGTCGGGTGCGGTGTAGTCGGACGCGATCTCGTCCTTCCCGGGGGACATCGGTAGCCCGACGCGCGTGAACAGCTCTCCCCGCAGGTGGTCCGCGACCAGCCAGCCCTTCAGCGCCGTCACCGCTGCCAGGGCAGGGGCCGCAGCGCGGGCCGGCTCGGGCTCCAGCCCCCAGAATCGCCACGCTCCCAGAACCAGCGCTGGCTCCCCCCGGCTGGTGAAGTCGCTCCGGCCGAACCGGCCTGGCACCCGCACCTCACGCTCGCCGGTCGCCACCGCCAGGTCCGTAGCGCATCGAGACCGGATCACGCAGGCCAGCTGGGCCGGCGCGCGGGTGGAGACGTAGTGAAACAGCTCGATGTCCATGCCGTCGATGCGCGCGTTGATGACGCCCCGTCGCCAGAACGCAGGAGGGGTCCATGTGGCGGAGAGCCGCTCGGCCACGGCGGACAGGAGCGGCGCATGCCTCCGCTCGCGATCCCGGGCCTGGAGCCCGACCACCCCCAGCACCCCGCCGAGCACCCCCACGCCGATCAGCCAGACCGCGAACAGCTCCACCGGGGCGATCGGCGCCCCCAGAGAGAATTCCAAGGCCGTGACCACCACGCCGAGGAGGGTGGGGAGACCAAAGACCAGCAGCAGGAAGACGCGCATGGGCACCCCGGGAATCGCGAGAGACCTAAACAAGCGCCGGTGCGTCGGCCAGGAACGGGATAATCCTCCGCGTCCCTCCTGCCGGGTATTCGGGCCATGCGCGCCTCCCCGCAGACATCTCAGCAACAGGCAGCAGTGCTTCTCTTCTGTGTGGCCTCTGGCGGCTTCTCTGCGGCCTGTGGTGGCGTTGACACCCCCGCCACGACGACCGACGGCACCGTCGGCTCGACGGCCACCACCCCGACCGCCACCACCACCCCGGTGACGTCGGCGACCGACGGCTGCATCCAGGTGGACGGCCTGGGCGATCACCCCACCATCGCCTCCGCGATCGCAGCGGCGTCGCCCGGACAGACCGTCACGGTCTGCGCGCTCGGCCGGTACGAGGAGACCGTGGTCGTCGATCGCTCCGTCATCCTCCAGGGCCCCGGCCCCGACGCCCTCACCCTCGTGGCGCCCATCAACACGACGGCCATCACCGTCACCGCCGACGACGCCGTCGTCTCCGGGTTCACGCTGGAGACCACCCGCAGCGGCCTCAGCGTCGACGGCGCCCGTGGGGTCCACCTGCAAGACATCACCGTGACGAACGCCCCGGGCTGGGGGCTCTCAGCCGACGACGCCGAGGAGCTGACCGCCACGCAGCTCACCATCACCGGCGCCGGCTACGGCGGCGTGAACGTCGACGGGGGCAGCGCGTACATCTCCGCGAGCGAGATCGTCGCCAACCACGTCCAGGGGATCTTCGTCAGCGACGCCGCGCTCACGCTCAGCGAGAGCACCATCGCCGATACCCTCGCCACCGACTCGACAGCATCGACAGGTGGGAGCACCTCGACAGGGACCACATCGACAGGGACCACATCGACAGGGACCACATCGACAGGGACCACATCGACAGGGACCACATCGACAGAGGGGACCCCCACCGACGGCTACGGCATCTTCCTGGAAGACTGGGCCACAGCCACCCTGGAGGGCAACACCTTCACGGGCAACCCGCTCACCCACATCGCCGCCGACCAGGCCGACGTGCATATGACGGGCGACACCCTCGACGGCGGGCTGGTGGGGATGTGGGTGATCAGCGGCGAGGCCACGCTCGACGGCGTGGTGATCACCGACGCCTACCGCTACGGCGCGGTGTTCGAGACCCCCTGGTCGGTCACGCTCACCGGCGTGGAGATCAGCGGTGATCGCGACCTGACGATCGAGACCACCGACGACGAGTGGGGCGGCGACTCCCTGGGCTACAGCGGCACTGGCCTGCTGGCCGTCGTCGATGAGCTCACGATGACCGACAGCGCCGTGCGGGGGTACGCCGGCGCTGGCGCTGTGCTCGCCGAGTACACCGACGGCGCGGCCCACCTGGAGCGCGTCACCTTCGAGGACAACGCGCGGCACGGCCTCGTGCTGGAGGGCATCGACACCACCGCGATCGACGTGGCCGTCACCGGCCTGGTGATGGCCGAGGAGCAGGGCGACGACACCTGCTACTTCGTCGATCGCTACGTGGGGGTCTACGCGGACGACAACACGCTCACCTGGACCGGCGGCGAGATCACGGGCAACGGCGGCTACGGCGTCACCGGCAGCGGCGCCAACCTGCAGATCTCCGGGGCGACCATCAGCGGCAACACCTGCGCCGGCGTGATGGACTTCTACGGCGCCGTCACGCTGACCGACAGCGACCTGTCGCAGCCCGGCACGGTCAACTCGCTCGCAGCGTCGGTGGTGGCCTACTACAGCCTGGGCGCGACGCTCTCCGGCAACCACTTCCACGACTCGGCGATCACCGTCCTCGACGAACAGACCGGCGACGCACACATCACCTACGAGGTCTCCACAACCGCCGGCCGCGACGTCTACGGCCGCGGCACCGCAGACCTCGTCATCGAGGGCAACACCTTCGAGGCGGGCTCAAGCGGGCTGTACATCTCGGGCTGCGGCGGCGAGATCACCGGCAACACCTGGCTCGGCTACGACCAGACGCCCGCCGAGATGTACGAGAGCGACATTCTCTTCAGCGACAATACGCTCGACGGCTTCGGCTACTACGGCGTCTACTGCTCAGACGGCGCGGTGGAGATCGAAGACAGCACCTTCAGCAACGGCACGCAGTTCGACTGGAGCTACGAGACCTTCGAGCGCGGCGAGTCCCTGGGCGTCACCGAAGTCAGCGAGGTGGGCTACGCCGTGTACGGCTACAACTGCTCGCTGGACGTCCACTACAGCGACTTCGCGGACCTGCCGGGCTCGGCGGTGCGCGCCCGGACCTACGGCTCGTCGGATGTCAGCGAGCTGGGTGATCTGTTGATCGAGCGCACCGTCACCAGCGAGCTGGCGAGCTACCCGCCGGTGTACGTCTACGTCTCCTCCGACGCGGGAAGCGCCCACGCGGTCTCCATGGAGGACGTGCAGATCCTCGACGCCGGGCAGCTCTACGGCATGTACTTCTGGGCGCCCGACAACCCGCTCGATGTCCGGATCGACGACGTGGAGCTCACCGGCTCGGCCAGCTACGGCCTGTTCCTCAGCGGCTCGGGGGTGTCGGCCACCGCCGACGCCGTCTCCATCTCGGGGACCGGCAGCGACGGCATCGTGGTCTACGACGGAAGCGCGCTGGAGATGACCGACAGCAGCATCACAGACAGCGCATCGTCGGGGCTGTGGGTCTACTCCGCGTCGGCCTCGGTGTCGCAGAACACCCTCACGGGCAACGCCGGCTACGGAATGTACTGCTCGTCGGCCGCCGTCACCTGTGAAGAGGCCAACGACCTGTCCGGCAACGTCGCCGGCGAGATGTACGGCTGCCCGGCCACGTGCGCCGGGGAGTGAGGCTGAGTCATGGCGCTACGCGCGGGTGATCGGCTCGGCGAGTGGGTGGTCCAGGACCTGCTCGGCGAGGGCGGGATGGGCGCGGTCTACCTGTGCCACAACGCCCTCAGCTCCCGCATGCAGGCGGCGGTGAAAGTGCTGAAGGCCGGGCAGGTGAGCGAGGCCCGCGAGCGCTTCGTCCGCGAGATCGAGACGATGGCGCAGCTGCGTCACGAGGCGGTCGTCCGGGTGATGGGCGGCGGCGAGGAGCACACCCACGCGGTGATGTACCTGGTGATGGAGTACGTCCAGGGCGAGCCCCTGGATCTGCGCCTCCAGCGCGGCCGGCTCGACGCCCCCGAGGCGCTGTCGATGGTGCGCGCGCTGGCGGACGGCCTCCGCCACGCCCACGCGCTGGGCATCCAGCACCGCGACGTCAAGCCCGCCAACATCATCCTCACGGCAGGCGGCGCCAAGCTGATCGACTTCGGCATCGCGCTGTCAGCCGACCGCACCCGCCTCACCAGCGACAACCACCTGCCCGGCACCCTGGCCTACATCGCGCCAGAGGCGTTCACCGGCGTCACGCCCGACCCTGTCTCGGCGGATGTGTACGCGCTGGGGCTGGTCCTGCATGAGTGCCTCACCGGCGGCTCTGCCTTCTCGCTGTCCCCCCAGCTCAGCCAGGGCCAGCAGATCGCCTCGCTGATGGGGCAGAAGCTCCAGAGCGGCCCGCTCGATCCGGGCGCCGATACAGATCCGCCGATGCGGGAGCTGGTTCGGCAGACCACCGAGCCCGATCCCCGCCACCGGCTGCCCGACATGGCCGCCTTCGTCGCGGCGATCGATCGAATCGGCACCATTGGCGCCGGCCACCGTGCGCCCCCCCCGCCGCTCATCACGCCGACGAGATCGTCGTCACAGCCCACGCTGGACTTCGGCGACCTCACCGCCGAGCCCCCGCCCGAGGCCTTCGCCTCCGACGACCCGCCTGTCGATGATGATCCGAGCATTCCAGAGTGGCGCCCTCCCTCCCGATCTCCGCTGCTGCCCGTCGCGCTCACGGGAGGAGTGGTCATCGCGGGGATGTTGCTGTGGAGCGCCGGTCGCGAGCCGCCCGCACCGGCGCCTCCACAACAGGAAGAGAAGGTCGCCCCTCCTCCGCCCGGCCCCGGCAGCGTGCTCGCCGCCTTCGACACGAAGATGATCACGGTGCGCGCCGGCCCCTCGTGGATGGGCAGCCCCGCCGACGAGCCCGAGCGGTCCGACAACGAGCTGCGCCACCCCGTAGTGCTCACGAAGGACTTCGCCCTCTCCGCCACCGAGGTCACCCAGGGTCTGTGGGCCCACGTGATGGGCGAGAACCCGGTGGAGCGTCGGACGCGCTTCTGGAATCGCGAGGCCCGCGCGCCCTGCGCCGACTGGGGCGTCGGCGAGAAACTGCCGGTGATGTGCGTCGACTGGCTGGAGGCCGTGCGGTTCACCAACCGTCTCTCAGAGCTGGAGGGGCTCACGCCGGCCTACCAGATCGCCGGCAGCTCCGTCTCCTGGAGTCGCGACGCCGACGGCTACCGCCTGCCCACCGAGGCCGAGTGGGAGTACGCCGCCCGCGCGGGCCGCCCCCCGAGCGCCACCGCCGATCTCTGCGCCACCGCGAACGTCGCCAACCGCGCCACCAAGGACCGACACTACGCCTGGCTCACCTGGCCGGTGTCCGACTGCGACGATGGCCTGCTGGCGCTGGCGCCCGTGGGCAGCCTGCAGCCCGACGCGCTGGGTCTGTACGACATCGTCGGCAACGTCAGCGAGTGGGTGTTCGACGCCCCCCGCGCGTTCACAGAGGGCACCGTCACAGATCCGGTCGAGCTGGGTGGGCCAGACTCCCTGCGTGGTCTGCGCGGTGGCGGCTGGCACAACCGGCCCTCGCAGCTGCGGCTCGCCGCGCGGCACTTCGTAGACCCCGCCAACCGCGAGATGTTCGTGGGGCTGCGCCTGGCCCGCACCATGCGCTGAGAGGGTCGGCGGCAGAGGATGTGACGCAGGACCGAGAAGAATCGCTCCCAGGTCATGTACCGCCGCTGGAAGTCCGCCGCGGGACAGCTCAGCCGATGGCGAGCACGCCCAGCACGTCGGCCACCGCGAAGTCGCAGCCCGTGCGCGCCCGGATCTGGTCCACCGTCACGTCTTCGGCCTTCTCGACGAGGGTGAGCCCGCCCTCGAAGGTAAAGACACCCAGGTCGGTGATCAGAAGATCGACCACCCCGACCCCTGTCAACGGCAGCGAGCACGACGCCAGCAGCTTGGCGTCGGCGCGCTTGTTGTTGTGGGTCATCGTGACGACGACGCGCCGCGATCCAGCGACCAGATCCATCGCGCCGCCCATGCCCTTGACCATCTTGCCGGGGATCATCCAATTGGCGAGGTCACCCCGCTCGGAGACCTGCATCGCGCCGAGGATGGTGATGGCGAGGTGGCCGCCGCGGACCATGGCGAAGCTGTCGGCCGACGAGAAGAACGCCGAGCCGGGCAGGGTCGTGATGGTCTGCTTGCCGGCGTTGATCAGGTCGGCGTCCACGTCGGACTCGAAGGGGAACGGCCCCATGCCGAGCAGGCCGTTCTCAGAGTGGAGCACCACCTCGACGCCTTCCGGCAGGTTGTTGGCCACCTCGGTGGGCATGCCGATGCCGAGGTTGACGTAGTCGCCGTCCCTCAGCTCGCGGGCAGCGCGTCGGACGATGTCGTGACGGGACAGGGGCATGGGGGGCTCCTTCAGCTACGGACGGTGCGGCGCTCAATGCGCTTTTCGTAGTGCGCGCCCACGAGGATCCGCTGCACGAAGATCCCGGGCGTGTGGATGGTGTTTGCGTCGAGCTCCCCTGGCTCGACCAGCTCTTCGACCTCGGCGATGGTGATCCGCGCGGCGGTGGCCATCATCGGGTTGAAGTTCCGCGCGGTCGCCTTGAACACGAGGTTGCCGAGTGTGTCGCCCTTCCAGGCCTTGATCAGCGCGAAGTCCGCCCGCAGGGCGTGCTCCAGCACGAACATCCGACCATCGAACTCCCGGGCCTCCTTGCCCTCGGCGACAGGCGTGCCGTACCCGGTCGGGGTGTAGAACGCGGGGATCCCGGCCCCTCCGGCCCGGATCTTCTCGGCCAGCGTGCCCTGCGGCGTGAGCTCGACCTCCAGCTCGCCGGCGAGGTACTGCCGCTCGAACTCCTTGTTCTCGCCGACGTAGCTCGAGATCATCTTCTTGATCTGTCGGGTCTGCAGGAGCAGCCCGAGCCCGAAGTCATCGACGCCAGCGTTGTTCGAGACGACCGTGAGATCCTTCGTGCCGGCGTCGCGCAGCGCCGCGATGAGGTTCTCCGGGATGCCACACAGGCCAAAGCCCCCGGCCATGATCATCGAGCCGTCGACGATGTCGGCGACCGCTTCTGCCGCAGTTGCGACGACCTTGCTCATCACGCCTCCGCGACGGTGGTGTCCGGCAGCAGGCGCCCGATTCGTGCCCCTCGCCGCGGCCCCGACCGTCCCCCTGCTCCTATTCCCTCGGCTCACGCGCATCCAGTCCCGCCCCACGGTCCAGCGCCTACGATGTTCGGCGCCAGCCCCACTCCCGACCAATATCAACGGATGCACAAAAAAGGTGAAGCGTTTCAGCACTGTTCGGCCCGACGGGTCCAGCACATCCCGCCCCGGAGATGCGCTGGCATCTGTGTCGTCGCAACCGACTACGCTTGGATAGACTTCCGGCCCCGGTCATCGCCCGGGCCAACTCGCCGATTCCATAGGGCGAATTCAGGGCGCGCAGTCGATCAGCGAGATGGGCATCGGCTGCCCCTCGGACGTGGTGATCAGCCCGCCCTCCGGTCGGTACCCGATCGCCTCTCCCTGCGCCTCGGCGGCCACCTGTACCCGCCGGGGCTCCGCTGACCAGTCGGGCTCGGTCGCGCCCTCCGGCACCGTCCACTCCCAGGCCGCCGAGTAGGTCCGAACCACCACCCGGAGCCCGTCTGCCGACCAGTCCGCGCCGGTGACCTTGTGCCGGCTCGACCCGGACGGAAGCTCCCAGAGGGTCCCCACCTCGATGAGGTTCGCCTCTCCCGGCTCGGCGGGCCCGGCGTAGACCTTGATCGGTCCCCGCTTGTTCTTGGTGATCACGTACAGGCGCCCGGTGGTGGGGTGGACCAGCAGCGCCTCGGAGTTCCTCGCTCGCTCGGGGTACCGCAGCCGCCACGTCGCCACCGTGGGCACCACCCCGGCGGCCAGCGGCTCGGCGATCGCGAACACCTCCACATGGCTCCGTACATGATCGTTGTCGCCGATGTCGCCCAGGAACAGACAGTCGCCGCCGCCCGGACAGCTCCCGGCCGCGATGTCCTCCCAGTCGAAGGCCCCCACGCCCTCCACAGTGGACACCGCGTCCAGCCCGCCGTCGGCCGTGAAGGCGAACACCTCCGGGCCGCTGCCGGAGTCGTTGTGGCTGTAGTACAGCCCGTCCCGCGTTCGAGAGGCCACGATCCCCGACGACTCGTCCAGCGGCGCGTGCCGGAGGAGGCCGCTTCGTCGCGGCGGGGCGTAGGTCTCGCAGACCCGCGTTTGGCTCGCAAGAGCCTCGGAGCCGATGAACGCCAGCGCCAGCAGCACGCGCCCCCCCCCTACCAGGCCCGCCAGCCGGCGCCGATCATCAGCTCGGCGCGGGCGTCGAGCAGCCCCCGGATGAAGCTGATGTAGCCGACGCGATGGACCAGCGGGCGGATCTCCTCGCTGCCGCTCACCGGATCGGCGCTGGCGCAGACCTCCTCGATCTGCGCGATGAGCCGCTCCTGCTCGTCTCCCATCTGCTGGAGCTCCAAGCGCAGCGCCTCCCAGAAGCGGTCGCCAGGCGGCGTATTGCCGGGCCCCACCACGTAGCCGGGATCGCCTCGGCGCAGCGCGATGTACAGCGCGCTCCAGCCCAGCTTGCGCTGGCGCGCCGCGAAGTCGTGGACGGTGAGCGCGTGGTCGTGCCCGCTGTCACAGGCCGGCACGTAGCGGACCGCCACCCCCTCGAAGCGCGCCAGCCGCGTTCCGAGCTCGCTGTCCTCGCCGCCGGCCCAGGTCATTCGCTCGTCAAACCCACCGACCGCCTCGATCACCGCGCGCGGCAGCGAGAGGTTTCCGGTGCAAAGCGCAGATGCCGCGCAGGGCGCGTCAGGCGAGAGCTCCGGCTGCGCGAACAGGATGGTGGACCGCTCCACCAGCTCGGTGAAGGCGTCCGTGCGCAGGTGCGGCAGCAGCGCGAACGTGCCCACCACCCCGGTCGGTCGGTCGGCCGCCTGCTGGGCCGCCAGGTGCGCCGCCAGGCACCCCGATCCGGGGACAGCGTCGTCGTCGAAGAACACCACCGTCTCTGCTTCGGCCAGCCGCATCGCCACGTTGCGCGCCCGCGCGGGCCCCGCGCCGTCCTGCCGCAGCAGCCTCAGGCCGAACGGCCAGTCGCTCGGCTCCAGCGCGACCGGCGGCGTGGAGCCGTCGTCGATGACGATCACCTCGAATGCCTCTGCAGAGAGCGTCTGGCCAGCCAGCGCCGTGAGGCAGCCCCGCAGGCAGTCCGGCCGATCGTGGGTGGGGATGATCACGCTGAGCTGCACCGCCTCGGTGGGGGGCGCCCCGCAGACGACTGACGGCGGGGACAGCGGCCACCGCTCGTCCAACACCCGCTCGACGGCCGAGACGTCCGTCAGAGCCGTCCGCTGGCCGAGAAATTCAGGCGGCTCGCGGCGCGCGTGGAGCACCAGCGCGTCTGCGGGCACATGCTCCTCCGCGCCCCGACCCAGAAGATCGGCCCGCAGCGAGCGGTTCGCGGGGAACCGGCCGTTGTAGGCGCGTGTCAGCGCCGCGATGCACTGCTGCGCCGGTGGATCGTCGTCGGTCCGCCAGAGCTGCAGCGCCGCCCCCTCTCGAATCACCAGGGGTGCGCAGAGCCGCATCAGGTGTCGCAGCGACGCCGGATCGTCCCACACCGGCCACGAGAAGGCCCGCGGAGGGCTCGCTCGCGTAGGATCTGGAGACCCGACAGGGCCTGAAGGACTCGACATCGCTGACTCCTGCGGTGGGGCCACGGACCGCCCCCTGGGATAGCACGCTCTGCGACACCGGAGCCTGCCATGACCGGCCCCCTCCACGGCGCGCGCGTTCTGGTCACTGGCCTCACAGGGTTCAAGGGCACCTGGCTGGGTTGGTGGCTGGTGCGGCTGGGCGCCGACGTGTTGGGGCTGGCGCTGCCGCCTGAGCCGGGCCCGAGCCTGTTCCTTCAGAGCGCCCTCGGCGCGCGGGTGCCCTGGATCGCCGGCGATGTTCGGCAGCCGGGCGTCCTCGCCGACGCCGTGGCACGCCACCGCCCGGCGCTGGTGATCCACCTGGCGGCCCAGGCGCTCGTGGGCCGCGCGCATCGCGACCCGATCGGCACCCTGGAGACGAACATCCTCGGAACCGCCCGCTTGCTGGAGGCCATCCGCGCAGCGGAGCGCCCCTGCGGCGTGCTGGTGGTGACCAGCGATAAGTGCTACCAGCCCGGCCGCGCAGCCATGGACGAAGACGCCCCCCTGGGCGCCGGCGAACCCTACAGCGCCTCCAAGGCCGGCCAGGAGCTGGTCTGCCAGGCGTGGCGGCGCAGCTACTTTCCTCGAGGGGACACCGCACGGCACGGCGTGGTCCTGGCGACCGCCCGCGCCGGGAACGCCATCGGGCCGGGAGACCACGCGCCCGATCGCCTGGTGCCGGACTGTCTGCGCGCCCTCGACGAGGGGCGCCCCATCCCCCTGCGCCGCCCCGAGGCCGTGCGCCCCTGGCAGCACGTGCTCGAGCCGCTGGCCGGCTACCTGTGGCTGGCCTGCCTGCTGCACCCCGCGCGGACCGCGGTCGAGCGCAGCGCCGTGGGCCGCGCGTGGAACCTGGGACCGATCGCCGCGCACACGGTCCGCGCGGTGGTGGAAGCGGTGCTCGAAGCCGCCGGCGAGGGGCGCTGGGTCCTCGACGGGCCAGGGGACGCCGCAGAGGTCCCCTACCTGTCGCTGGACACCCGCGCGGCGCGAACGCTGCTGGGGCTGTCCGATGTCTACACGCTCGCGGAGGCGACAGCGCGCACGGTAGCGGCCCATCGTGCGCTGGCCGCCGTCTCCGGCCCAGAAGCAACATGCGCGGTGATCCACCAGGAGATCACCGCGCTCTGCCGTGCCGCCGTGGGTCAGCCGTGGGCGGCGGCGTTGTCGGGCGTCACTGCGTGACCACCACGGTCATCTCCGGCCCCCTGCACAGCAGGCCCGCGCCGAGCAGCAGCGGCAGCGCCGCGTCGTAGCGAGCCCCCAGCGTGCTGTTGAGCGTCAGCAGCGCCACCGCGACGCCCACCGGACCGGAGACGGCGGCCATCGTCCGCGCGCCGGCCTTGATGCCGCCCAGCACCGGTCCCACCTTCGGGAGCATCAGCAGCAGATCCCACACCGGGCCGACCGCCCACTGAACGAACTTGAGAGAGCCCCAGCGCGCGCCCAGAGACGCTCCTGCGGCGCTCACGCCGGTCAGCTCCAGCCAGATGGAGCGGGTGAGCTTCTTCTTCATCTCGGGCGACAGATCGGACAGCTTCAGCGGGGTGTCGTCGGGGAGCACCGCGCGGGTCAGCTTGTCGAGGCGCTCCCAGGCGTCCGCGTCGTCGGGCAGCGCGACCTTGAGCCGCCGAGCCGTTCGATCGACCAGCTGATCGAGCGTGTCGGGCATGGCGACCTGACCCAGCGGCGTGTGGGTGCGCCACCACAGCGCGCCGGTGAGTCGCGCGGCGAGCTGCTCGGCGTCTTCGGTAGGATCGTGGCGCACGTCCGCGGCGCTGAGCACCGCCGACAGCAGACGCGCCTCCTTCCCGGAGAGCGCCTCGGTGAGATCGGTACGAGTGACGGACATGGGGCCTCCTGCCGCACCGATACCCCTCGGCAGTGGCTTCTATTGCGGGCTCTCTTGCGGGCTCTACCAGCCGGGCTCAGGGCCGCCCGGGGTCAGGGCCGCCCGGGCTCAGGGCTCCCCAGCGCCGTACGCGATGGCCGTGATCTCCAAGCCCACCTGACCCCGCGGCAGGTTCACCTCGACGTAGTCGCCCACCCGACGCCCCATCAGCGCGCGCCCCACCGGCGACTGCACGCTGATGCGCCGCCGCTTTACGTCGCTCTCTTCGCGGTCGACGAGCCGCCAGGTCTTCTCGGCGTCATCGTCATCGACGACCGTGACCCGCGCGCCGAAGCGCACGTCGTCGTGATGGATCTGATCGGCCAGATCAATGATCTGGATGCCCTCCAGCTTGCGCCGCAGGTACCGCAGCCGCGAGTCGATCTCCCGCAGGCGCTTCTTGCCGTAGATGTAGGCGGCGTTCTCGGAGCGATCGCCCAGCTCCGCGGCGGCATGCACCTGCTCTACGATCTCCGGACGCTCCACCCGCCACAGGTGGTCGATCTCATCATTGATCGCGTCAAAACCCCCGCGCGTCATGTACCGGCTCACGGCAGACCTCCCAGCCCCGCCGGGTAACCCCCTCGGCATGGGGTCGCCCTCCCGCGATAGGGGGCCGGCTTGCGCTCCCGGAGGCGGCTTGGTCCATCCCCCCTGCTCCGTGCTCGAACTGACCGATCGCCTCTGCCGCACGCCCAGCTACATCCGGCCGGGCGGCGCCGAGGCGGAGATCGCTGCGTTCATCTCAGACAACCTGCGTCAGCATCACTGGCTGACCGTCTGGTGCGAGGAGGTCTCCCCGGGCCGCCCCAACGTGCTGGCGGCGGACTGCCCGCCGGAGGACATCGCGCTCCTCATCGCCGGACACATCGACACCGTACCGCCCACGCAGGGATGGATTCGGGAGGAATTCACGGTGGCCGACGGCCGCTACCACGCGCTCGGCGCGGCCGACGCCAAGGCCGCCATCGCCGCAGCGCTGGACGCCGTGGGACGCGCAGGGCCCACCCGCGGCGTGGGCTACCTGCTCTACGTCGACGAGGAGACCACCTTCACGGGGATGCAGCACTTCATCGCGCACCACCCCGAGATCCGGGCGAGCCACTGCCTGTCGCTGTGTGGCGCCTCCGCGCGGGTGATGTCGGGCTGCCGCAGCCTGATGGAGATCGAGTTCGCGCTGAACGGCCACGGCGGTCACGCCTCGAGGCCGTGGGAGGGGCGCAGCGCCACGGTGGCGCTCAACCAGGTGCTCGGAGAGCTGCTGGAGTGGTGCGCCGCCCACGACGAGCCGGCGCCCACCACCTGCAACATCGCCGCCATCCAGGCCGGCTCGCGTGCGCCGGACTGGACCCCGGGGCCGGGGGTGCCCCGGCTGTTGGCCCCCCCCAACCGCATCCCCGCCGCCGCCTGGGCGCTGGTGGCGATCCGCTCGTCGCACCCGGAGGTCTGCGTCGAGACGGTGCGCTGGGTGCTCGCCGACGCCGTGGAGCGCAGCAACACAGGCCAGCCCTTCCCCATCACGCTGGACGACTTCGCAGTCCACCTCGACATGCCGGGATTCCGATCGTCTCCCGAGCTGCTCCCCCTGCTCACCGAGCCGTTCGCCGCGGTGCACGAGGGCCGACACGCGCCAGCAGGGGAGACCGGCTACCTCGATCTCGCGCTGCTCAGCGCCCGCGACGGGAGCACCTGCCTGTGCATGGGTCCCCTGAAAGGCGGCGCCCACGCCCCCGACGAGTGGGTCGACATCGCCAGCCTGCGACGGTACCGTGACGGCGTGGTGGACCTCCTCTCCGGGTTCCGACGCTGATGATCGGGGGGTCGCTGCCGGCGCTGGGGCTGCTCATCGGCTGCGCTGTGGACCCGTCCCCTCCGGCCAACGCCCCCATCAGCTCCCCTTCGGCCATGTCCCCTCCGACCACGCTGGGGTTGCGGCCGTCGGTGGTGACCGCGCCCATCGACCACCGCGCGCCGACGCCGTTCACCCTCCCGTTCGACTGGCCGGTGGTCTTCCAGCCCCGAACTCCCGCGCCCGGCGAGGTCGTCCGCGTGCTGTACCGCGGCGCGCTGGCCGACGCTGAGCAGCTCGAGATCCGCTACGGCTTCGACGGGTGGAGCGAACGCTCCGCGCCTGCAGACGCCGAGCGGCGCGCCGACACTGACGTCGGGCTCGTCTACCAGCTCACCAAGCCCATGATCCCCGCCGCCAGCGGGCACGAGATCTCCATCGAGCTGCCGGAGCACGCCCGGGCGCTGCACTTCGACGTGGGTGACCCCGCGACGGGGGCGCGCGACGATCGAGACGGCCGCGAGTACCACCTGGGCCTGTTCTTCCCGTTCGTCGGGCCGTACCTGGGCTGGTCGGAGACGGCTCGGCCAGAAGACGGCATCGTCGTACACTTCGAGACCTCCAGCCTCGCGCCGGCCGCTGTCGTGTGGTGGGGCGACGACGGCATCGAGCGCCGAGTAGAAGACGACAGCGGCGACACGCTCCACCACATCGAGCTCACCGGTCTGGGGCCGGGCCGGACCTTCTCGTACCGCGTCGAAGACGGACACGGCAGGGTCTCGGAGACCTTCCGCTTCCGCACCGCGACGCAAGACGACGACGCCTTCACGTTCCTCGTGGCGGCCGACATGCAGGACGGGGGCACCTCGACCGCGCGGTGGTCCGAGGCGGCCGAGCTCATGGCCGAGCAGCACGAAGAGGCGCGCTTCGTGTTCAGCCCCGGCGATCTCACCTACAACGACTACCCCGGCGGCTGGTGGACCTACTTCGACGGTGGACGTCCGCTGCTCGCCACGCGAGCGGTCATCCCCATCATCGGAAACCACGACTCACCGGACAAGAAGTCGAACCCTGACGCAGCGAGCTTCACCCGGCTCTTCGCGCCTCCCACCGAGGAGCGTCCGCGCCAGTACTACGCGGTGGACTACGGGCGCACCCGACTCTACGCGCTGGACACCGAGGTGATCGAGGACTTCACCCCGGGAAGCGCACAGGTGGAGTGGCTGGACGTCGCCCTGGATGAGAGCGCTGATACGTCCCGCTTCGATTGGGTCTTCGCCGGCTTCCATCACCCGGTCTACGACGCGGGAGAGCGGTTTGTCGATGAGCAGCTCCTGTACCGGCCCACCAGCGCGCTGTTCGACGGGCGGGTCGATCAGGTCTTCAGCGGACACACCCACCTGGCGCAGCGCTTCGTCCCCCTCCGGTTCGACGGAGTGTCCGCGCCCTCGGGCCGGTTCGGGCGCGGCCCCAACGACGGTGTGGGCTACACGGTGGTGCCGAGCCTCCAGTCGCGGGTGAGCGACGCGCTCGTGTCGCCGGACGCCGAGGGCGCTGAGCACCGCGCGCTGCTGGCCTTCCCGGAGCTGGAGGCCGACCAGCTGCAGACCGATGTCGAGAACGGCTGGGTAGAGGTCGTCGTGGACCCCGCCCGGCTGGTCGTGCGCGCCTGGGGCATCGGACTCAGCGGCGACGAGCGCGAGCCGTCGGTCCGCCACGAGTTCACACACGAACGTTAGCCAGCCCCCCAGGGTGGCGCGTGATAGACGCTGGTGGGGCCCGCCAATCGGTCTGGCTAGACGCCCGCAGGAGGCACCCCATGGCGGTCCATCTCCCGAAGGGCACCCGCGACTTCATGCCCACGTCGATGCGCGCCCGACTTTCGGTGATCGGCACGCTCCGCGACGTCTTCACCCGCTTTGGCTTCGAGCCGCTCGAGACCCCGGCCTTCGAGCGCATCGAGACCCTGATGGGCAAATACGGCGACGAGGGTGAGAAGCTGATCTACCGCATCCTCAAGCGCGGCGCGGGCGCCTCCCGCGGCGAGACCGATCTCGCCCTGCGCTACGACCTGACGGTGCCGCTGGCCCGCGTGGTGGCGATGCAGCGCGACCTGCGGATGCCGTTCAAGCGCTACCAGATCCAGCCGGTCTGGCGCGCCGACCGTCCGCAGCGGGGCCGCTTCCGGGAGTTCACGCAGTGCGACGTGGACATCGTGGGCTGCGCCGAGATGAGCGCCGACGCCGAGTGCCTGGCCGTGGTCGACGCGGCCCTGCGGGCGCTGGGCTTTTCGCGCTTCACCATCCGGCTCAACCACCGCGAGCTGCTGTCGGCCATGGTCGCGCACGCAGGCGCCTCCGATCGCGAGACCACCGTGCTCGTCGCCATCGACAAGCTGGACAAGATCGGCTGGGATGGCGTGCTGCGCGAGCTGTCGGCGCGCGGCATCGACGACGCGAGCGCGCAGACGCTGGCGGGCCTGCTCCGCGACGGCGGCGAAGCCCCGCTCGCTCACCTCGAGACCCAGCTCGGCGAGGCCGCCGCGGGAGCCATCGCCGACATCCGGCAGGTGCTGTCCCTGAGCGAAGCGATGGGGGTCGATCCCGCGGTGGTGCGCTTCGACCCGACCCTCGCCCGCGGTCTGTCCTACTACACCGGCCCCGTCTTCGAGGTGGAGCTGGAGGGCGCCGGCATCGGCAGCGTGGCCGGGGGGGGCCGCTACGACGGCCTCGTCGGCATGTTCTCGGGTCGCGCCGTGCCGGCGGTGGGCGTGGCGCTGGGGCTCGCCCGCATCCTGGGGGTGATGACCGAGCGCGGCATGCTCGGCGACACCGCCAGCGCCGCCGACGCCCTGGTGACGGTCTTCTCCGAAGAGCTCCGTCCGGCCGCGGCGCGCGCCGCCGGGGGGCCCCCCCCCCCCCCCCCAAACAACCCCCCCCCCGCAGAACCCCCCCCCCCAAAAGGGGGACCAAAA
>CAYXGP010000159.1:0-1852 GCA_964464515.1 uncultured Enterobacterales bacterium | reverse complement strand
GCGGCTGGGGTGTGTTTCTGCTCCTCGGCGCGCGGGGGGGGGGGGGGGCGCGGGGGGGCTGCCCTGCGCGCAGCCGGCATCTCCACCCGACTGTGGCTCGACGCCCCCCGCAAGATGGGGAAGCAGTTCAAGCAGGCTCACGCGCGGGGGATCCCCTGGGTTCTCACCCTCGGCCCCAACGAGGCCGCGGCCGGACAGGTCCGCCTCAAGCACCTGCCCAGCGGCGAGCAGTTCACCGACGATCTGGACGCCGCGATCCAACGCATCCGGGCCGCCGACCCCGGAGCTGCATGACGGCTGCGATCCGCCGCGTGACCGATCCCGAAGACCCCGCACGCGGTGGATTCGTCGATCTGTACCGGACGGCCTTCGGCGGCCCGCCCTACCACGAGGAGCACACCGCGGAGCTCGTCGTCCGCGACGTATGGCGCCCGCATGTGACCCACTGCCTGGTGCTCGCCGAGGCCGACAGCCGCGTAGTGGGCTTCGGCTGCGTGGTGCCGCTGCTGGAGTGCCCGAACCCCGGTCTGCGCGCGTTTCTGCGCGGGCAGACCCCGCTGGGGCCGACCATGGCGGAGCTGGTCTACATGTCCGAGATGGCGGTGGACACCAGCCAGCGCGGAAAGGGACTGGGCACAGCCCTGGTCCGCGCTCGAGCGCGCTGGGCCCACCACCATGGATTCACGCACTTCATCGTGCGCACCGCGAGCTCCGGCTCGTCAGCCGGCCTGTACCAGCGCCTCGGCGCGCAGGTCGCCCCGTTCGTGCAGCATCTGGCGCAGGACACCACGCGGAGCCCCACGCGTCGCTTCCTGTGGGGGCCGGTCGCGCCGCTGGTGGAGTGAGCGAAACGCCAGGCTCTACCCCGGACCGCATCCGCTCACTACGAACGCTGTGCGCACTGATGGACCTGTTGATGACTGGGCGCCCTCGCCCCAACAAGCCGGTCAAGCTCCGTCGAAAACCCAGCAAGCCTGCTCACGCGGAGGTGAAGATCGCTTCCTGAACCTATCGTTGATAGCCTGAAACCGCAGCAAAGGGATAGTTGTGTCTGCAATTTCCGGTCACAAGGTCGCCGATCGACCACGACGAGATCCGACTACGCCGAGACCGATGTCACAGGAGTCTCCGGTGCGGACCTTCACTCTCTCCCCGCACAGAGGGCAGGCGAAGCCGTTGGCGGAGAACACTCTCCATGCAGGTCAGCCCAGTTGTATCGACCCTTTCTCGCCGGACATGGCCCGCTACTCCCCTTCTTCAGGGCTCCCGCTCAACGACGACCGGCACCACCGCGCTTCACAACAACGTTTTTCAGCCACTGGAGCTGATTCAGAGAACTCTCCAGTGGAACGGTTGGGTGATATCTCTGCGGCATCGACATGGTGGGCGGCGTGCTCGCGGGGAGCCCCGCCAGCAGCGGCCTGTCCCAAGGCGTTCCGAGTTCTCATGTTGCCATGAGTATGTCCATAACGGTGCCGCTCGTAGGGCCCCAAGCGCGCTGCGGCCGGTGCGCGCTGACTGCATGCTGGCGAACCAATTCTCCGCCCGTGATGAGCCCGGCGTCCTCGGTGGTCTCGGAGACACAGGAGACGTCATTTGTGATCGTTCACTTTGCTGCGCGTCTCCGGCCATCAGGCCCGCCACGGGCTGAAACACGACTCGGTCCCGTGGATTCGACCTCGGAGAGAGCCTGGGATACACCTGGACCTGGCCTCGTGCAGGCAGCTCTCTCCAGGTCCGGTGGTGACATCAACCACAGCTGGTCCTTTCCTTCACGGAGGCCCCGGTCATCGTCCCGGCCACCTGGGCGATTCCTGAGGACAAACCTGGGTTGTTTTTCCGGGTCGCGAGA
>CAYXGP010000158.1:11116-20131 GCA_964464515.1 uncultured Enterobacterales bacterium | reverse complement strand
GGCGATCTCGGAGCGGAGCGAGACGTACTCATCCTGGATGTAGGAGCGCTCGGTGGACTCGAGAGTCTCCGAGGAGCTCTGCACAGCCAGCTCGCGCATGCGCTGGAGGATGTCGACGACCTCGTTGGAGGCGCCCTCCGCCGTCTGGATGATGGAGATGCCGTCGTTGGAATTGCGCATCGCCTGCGAGGTGCTGATCGAGATCGCCTCGAGGTTGGTTGCCATTCCGAGACCGGCGGAGTCGTCAGCAGCCTTCGTGATGCGAAGGCCAGACGACACACGCCCGAGCGATGCAGTCAATGAATCGGAGGTGCGGCCAAGTTGACCGGACCCGACCATCGCAGCGATGTTCGTGCGAACAGTGAGTGACATGAGGATGGGCCTCTGGGGTTGGGGTCTTCCGTAGTGGATAGATGGCCAGAAGCGACTCCTGGCACACAGAGGTTGTCGGACGGTTCCGGGAAGGTGTTGAGCTTTGTCAAAGAAAAACTGCCACGCCCACTACAGAAAAATCGCTCCCGGTCGTTCCTCTCCTTGATGGGGCCTTTTTGCCGGCGCCTTTCGGTTGTTCGCGGCCAGATTTGAGCCCTCAATGGCAATTTATTGTTTCCGTGACCATCGGTCGTGACCAGCTGAATTCAAGCACTATTCCTACAAAAACAACACTGGCTCGTTCTTCACGCGCCATATCGGTCGTTTCATCGAACAATCAAGCCCGAATTTCGGGTTCTGCTTTATCGGTCACCGGAAGACATTTTTTAGTTCTTTCTCCCTATCGGTCACCAGTTGGAGAATTCAAGTCGTATTATTCACGCTGACGTCTCGACCGGTCAGGCGACCGCCCACCACCCGCTCCCCTCCACCAGATCCGGACGCAGGGTGCGCAACCTGGCGCGGATGAGCGCCCGGGCTCCGCGCGCGCCCACCGCGGCGATCAGGCGGTCGCACGCCACGCCAGGGAGCGCCTCCGAGGTGATGACCGGCACGCCCTGCCGCACCCCCGGACGCAGATCCACGACCGCCGGGACGATCATCCCCCGCGCCCGCAGCCAGCGGATCCACGGGCGTCCCTCCCGGCCGCCGCCCCAGACCACCACGCGCATCCCCGGCTGCAGGTGGTGCGCCACCAGCCACTCCATCTTGAGCTGACGAAAGGCCGCGCGCCGGTATCGCGGATCGGCGCGGGTGAGCCGATCGCTGCGGTCTCGCAGCACCACCACCCGCCGCTCCAGGTTGCGCAGCCGCCACCTCGCCCCCGCCAGACGCAGCCACAGATCGTAGTCCTCGGGAAAGTCCCCGTCGCGGTAGCCGCCGACCTGCGCCAGCGCCGCCGCCCGCACCATCACCGCGGGGTGGAACAGCGGGCTCTCCACCAGCAGGACCGCGTGGGGGTCGCGCAGGTCGTTGAGCCACGCGACGTACCGCCGCATCCCCTCGGGCACCGGCCCGTCGTCGCGGCGGATCCGGGCCTGCCCCCCCACCACGCCCAGGGTCGGATCATCCCGCAGCGCCGCGCGCTGCGCAGCCAGGCGCCCCGGCAGGCTTCGATCGTCGGCGTCGAGCCGCGCCAGGTAGGGGCCCCGCGCCGCCGCGCGCCCCCGCTCCAGCGCCGCCACGATGCCCGACGGCGGCTGGTGGATCAGGCGCACGCGGGGATCGTCCGGCAGCGCCGCTCCGGGATCATCGCTGCTGCCGTCGTCGATCACGATCAGCTCGTCGTCGTCCCGGCTGTCGTCGAGGGCGGAGAGCGCCGCCTCCCGCAGCCAGCGGCGACCGTCCCGGACCGGGAGGATCCAGCTCACGCGATCGTCGGCGTTGGTATAGGTGGTGGGCATGTGGCTGCTGCTCGCCTGTCATCCAACCACGCCGTCGTCCCTCCCCACCAGCCCGGGTGACACCGCGACGACGGTCGCCACGACATACGGCTCGACTCCCCCGACCTCCACCGCCACGACCCCCGACATCTGCGGAGAGGAGCCCGATCCCGAGCGCCCCACCGGCTGGGTGGACCTGCTGGCCCGCCTCGAGGCGCAGCGGTGCCTGCACGAAGACGACATCGCGCTGGTGGAGGACGTGCTGGTGGAGAACTACGCCAGCTCCACGCTGCGCTGCGACGCCGTGTGGCGGGTGTCGTCTGAAGACGGCACCTCGTTCGAAGACGCCGATCCGGAGATGGTGCTGCCGCACGCCAGCGTCCCCGATCTGCACATCGACGTGGAGGGCCACCACTGGCTGGTCTACAACGACGTCACCCCCTGGAAGCTCGTCGACGTCATGAGCGCCGATCCCGAGCGCCTGTGGCGACAGGGCCTCCTCGGTTGGGGCGGCGTGGGCATGTCGGTGGACCGCCAGGACGGCGCAGGCTTCACCGAGGTCATCGACCTCGACCTGAAGATGGAGCGGCTGCAGCAGGCGGTGGATCCCGACCTCGGCGAGCGGCTCGACGGCACGCTCCGGATGGTCTGGTTGGGGATCCACGTCGATGACATGAACCCCGACAGGCCCGATCCGCTGAACAGCTACAAGCCCCACAAGTTCTTCCGCTCCACGCTCACCGAGGAGGTCACGTTCACCACGCCCCGGGTCGCCGTAGCCAGCAGCGAGGGCGAGACGGGCGGGCTCGACCCCACGGTGCTCGACATGGCCGACGGCCGCGAGCTGATGCTGGTCGGCCCCCTGGACGACACCGCGCTGGGGTGGTGGTCAGACGACGGCGAGACCTGGGAGCCCGAGGCGCCGCCTGATCTGGACACCCTGGTGCGGGCCGCCACGCCCGACGCCCGACCCGATCCGGAGGGCGGGTATCGGCTGCACTACATGGAGAACGGCGCGCGCGGGACGTTCCGGGTGTCTCGGAGCGACGACGGCGAGACCTGGGAGATCGACGGGGCGCTGATGCGGAGGGTGGAGGAGGGGTTCAACGTCACGGCGGATGTGGGGCCGGACGGGGTGTGGTGGATGTACTTCAACATCACGGATGAGGAGTGTGTTGAGGGGTAGATCTGGTGATGGTGCGAGATTCGATTCTCCACGACGGATGCGAGATCGAGGATCGAGGAATCGAGGAATCGAGGATTCGAGGATCGTGAAGCCGCGAGACCATGAAATCGATCCGCGACGATCACGACCGCACGGTCCCTCGGACCGCGAAACCCACGATCCTCGAACCATGTGACCGCGATCCGCGATCCCCGAACCGCGTGAGATTAAGCCCCTTTGCATGTGCGCCGACCGCAGCTTCAAGAACGCCCTCGACGACGACGGCCGCGATCTCTCGGCCGCAGAGCTGGCCGGGCCTGCCCGTCGCGTCCACTTCCGAAACGAAGAGATCGATCGGGTCGTCTCCCTGCTCGACGCGGGTCACTCCGTGCTGCTGGTGGGTCCGCCGGCGGTGGGCAAGACCGCGATCATCTCTGGCGTCGCCCGCGCCCTGGCCGCGCGCGCCGCCACCGCGAAGGGCTGCACGCGTCTGGTAGAGTTCTCGACCACCACCCTGATGGCGGGCACGCGGTACCTCGGCGAGTGGCAGTCGAAGGTCACGCAGATCACCCGCTCGGCCAGCGAAAAGCGCACCGCCATCCACCTCTCCGACGTCTGGAACCTGCCCCGCGCCGGGCGCACTTCCAAGAACGACACCAACATGCTCGACGCCCTGCGGCCCGGCCTGGCGTCCGGCGCGCTGCGCGTGACGTCCGAGGCCACCCCCGAGCAGCTTCGGCACCTCCAGCGCATCCCCCGGTTCATCGATCTGTTCCGGATCGTGCACATCTCTCCGCTCACTGCCGAGCAGGTAGATCGCACGCTGGCGCGCGTCGCGGAGTCCATGGACCTCGACATCGACGCGGACGTGCGGCGCTCGCTGGTGGCGCTGACCACCCGGTTCCTCCCCGTGCGCCCGCAGCCCGGACCGGCGCTGGGCCTGCTGGAGCAGGTCGGCGAGGCGAACCGCGGGGCGGGGGGGGTGATCGACACCGAGCGGGTCGAGGCGATCTTCAGCGCGCACACCGGGCTGCCGCTGTTCGTGGTCTCGCGCCGCGCCACCCGCAAGGCCAGCGAGATCCGCGCGTGGTTCACCGAGCGCCTCATCGGGCAGCAGGAGGCCGTCGAGGCGGTGCTGGAGACCATCGCGCTGTTCAAGGCCGGCCTGCACGACCCCCACCGTCCGCTGGGGACCCTGCTGTTCGTGGGACCCACCGGCGTGGGCAAGACCGAGCTGGCGCGCTGCCTCGCGACCTTCCTGTTCGGCAGCGTCGATCGCCTGCTGCGGTTCGATCTCAGCGAATTCAAGGACTACCACAGCTTCGAGACCCTGCTCGGCTCGGGCTCCGACCCCACGCGCCCTGCGGGGCTGGTCGATCCGGTGCGCGCGCAGCCCTTCCAGGTGGTGCTGCTCGATGAGCTGGAGAAGGCCCACCCGAACATCTGGGATCTTCTGCTGCCGCTGCTGGATGAGGGGCGCCTGGTGCCGCCGAGCGGCGGGCCGGTGGACTTCTGCAACACCATCGTCATCGCCACGTCGAACGTCGGCGCAGAGGAGTCCGGGCGCGGGCTGGGGTTTGGTGCGAAGGGGAGCGAGACGGCGCGGCAGGCCCGGTTCGTCTCCGCGCTGGAGGATCGCTTCCGACCGGAGTTCCTCAACCGGTTCCAGCGCATCGTCGTCTTCCACCCGCTCTCGAAGAGCCAGGTGCGCGCGGTGGCCCGCCAGGAGCTCAAGCGCATCCTCGACCGCGAGGGCATCACCAGCCGCGACCTGCTGATCGAGGTCGAAGACACCGCGCTCGATCTGGTGATCGCGCGGGGGTACGACGCCCGCTACGGCGCCCGCGCGCTCAAGCGCGTCCTCCAGCGACAGCTCGTGCTCCCCCTGGCCGTGCTGCTGATGGAGAAGCCGGTGGAGCCCGGCCAGCTGATCAAGGCGGAGGCGCGGGGCGGCCAGCTCCGCCTGCGCCTGGTCGACACCCCCGAGAGCCGCGCCGCGTGGCATCGCGCCCAGCCCGTGAAGCGCAGCGACGGCGGCAAGGTGGGGCGGGGCGATCTCCGCGCGCAGCTCGGCGCCCTCCAGCCCCGGCTGGCGCAGCTTGCGGTCGCGCTGGGAGAGGACGCGCTCCACGAGCAGCGCGGCGCCCTGGCGCGGCAGCGGGAGGCCCCGAATTTCTGGCAGGACGCCGAGGCCGCCGCGCGGGTGCTCCGCGACCTCGACGCGCTGAGCTCGACCATCGAGCGGCTGGAGGGGCTCCGTGAGCGCGCTGAAGGGCTCATGGCAGACCTGGAGGGCCAGGTGTCCCGCAAGCGGCTGGCGGGGCTCGCGCGTGGTGTGGAGCACCTCGAGCGTCGGCTGGCTGAGGCCTGGCGCGAGTTCGTGTACATGGGGTCGGAGGGCCGCTGGGACGCGCTGGTGGAGATCCGCCCCATCCCCCGGCGGGGAGATCTGGCGCGAGACCTGCTGGTGCGCATCTACAAGGACTGGGCCCGCGGACGCCGGGCCGCCCTGACGTGGCTGTGCGAGCCACGAAACCGCGACGAGCCGGCCATCCTGGCGCTCAAGGGGCACTTCATCACGGGCTTCCTCGCCGCGGAGACGGGGCTGCACCGGGTCTCTGACGGCGACGATTCGGGCGCGGCGCGCGTGCGGGTCATCCCGTGGACCGACACCGGCACGCGGCCGGAGTTCGAGGCCCATCGCTCGCTCCGAGGGAGCGGCGTCTACGGCGGACGGCTCCGCTCGCGGCTGGTGTGTCGCTGCGGGCTGGTGCTGCAGAACGACCACACCCTGGCGGAGAACCGCGAGCTGGCGAGCGAGCTGGTGGGGGCCTGGACCGCCGGAGGCCGCGACAGCGACGAGGTGGTCCGGCGGTACGATCTCAAGACGCCGATGTTCCGCGATCACCGCACGGGGTTCTCTTCGGGCCGGCGCGATACCCTCTCGGCGGCGCGCTTCCACGAGCTGCTGTGTCTGCGGATCGACCAGCGCGCCGCAGAGGGCTGGCAGTCAGACGGCTGACCGGTTCAAGCGATGAGGCTTGACCTCGATGTCGCGTCCGCCGACAGCATGAGCCCCACCGACCGGAGAGATCACCTTGAGCCACCCCGCCGACGCCTTCACCGGGATCCTCCACCCCGACGTGCGGTCCTACCTGCATGCGCTGCACCCGCCGGATGATCCGCTGATCGAGCGGATGGAGACCTACGCTGAAGGGCGCGGGTTTCCGCTGATCGGCCGGGAAGCGGGGCGCTGGCTGGAGCTGCTGACCCGGATGATCGGCGGCCGGCGCGTATTTGTGATGGGCAGCGGGTGGGGATACTCGGCCTGCTTCTTCGCCCGCGCGGGCGGCGCCGACGGCGCGGTCGTCGGCTCGGAGACGGACTCCTGGGAGCTCGACGCCCATCGCGAGCTGTTCGACGGCCACCCGCTGGCCTCGCGGATCCGCATCGTGCAGGGGGACGCCTTCGCTGTGCTGGAGCAGCAGGAGGGAGCCTTCGACGTGATCTTCCTCGATCTGCACAAGGCCGCCTACCCGCGGGCGCTGGACGCCGCCCTGCCCCGCCTGCGGTCCGGCGGTCTCCTGCTGGCCGACAACGTGCTGTGGGGAGGAAAGACCAGCCGCCCGGCCGCCCCCGACGACCCCTCGACGGCCGCCCTCCGGGAATTCAACGCGCGCTGCGCGGCGCACCCCGAGCTGTTCAGCGCGATCCTGCCGGCCTGCGACGGCCTGAGCGTCTCGCTCAAGCGCTGAAGCGCACGCCGCGCTGGGGCCCGCGCGACACGGGCCGGCTCAGTTCCAGTCCTGCGGGCCGCAGTCAGCGCGTCCGCAGGTGCCCGCCCCGCAGGGCGCCCCCATCGGCGCCCCGCCCATCGGGCCGCTCCGCATCTCCCCCATCGAAGGCGCGGGGCAGTCGAACCCCGGCGAGGACACGGACACCGCGAACACCGACAGCTTCCGGGTGGAGGCGTGGGCCTGGCAGCTCGGACACGCCACGGTGCTGTCATCGGTGTGTAGCGACACCAGCTCTTCGTACTCCGCGTCGCACTCGCCGCAGCGGTACTCATACATCGGCATGGGGGGCTCCCTGATTCACCGGAGCGCGCATCAGCAGCCCGGCCCCGGTGTGGTGACGGTGGTGAGCGGGTACGACACCGACGCGCCGTCGATGTCCGAGATGTCTACGTCCACGCAATAGTCGACGCCGTCGCTGCACCGATCGCAGCTCACGCCGAAGCTGACCAGCAGCGAGCACCACTCATCCGGATCGTCCGTGTCGAGCACCTCCGCCAGCGCAGGACCGACCTCGCGCATGTCCATCTGGCCGGTCAGGTGGCCGTCGGTGAACGTCTCCCGAGCGCCGTTGATGCTGCCCGAGAACGTGAGTCCGTACATCGTGAGCACCTCGTCGGAGAAATCGGGGAGCGGGTACTTCGTGTCCTGGGGACCGCCCGAGAAGTCGGGGCTGGACCAGCTGACGCGGAGGGTGTCGGTGATCTGGCAGGGGTCCTGCGCGCTGGCGCCGGACTCTGCCATGCCCAGCAGCAGCTCGAGCGAGCTGCTGTTCTCGCTCTGCACCATCACCACGTGGTCGTAGGACAACTCTCCGGAGAGGATCGCGCCGAGCCCGACGGGTTCGTTCCAGCTCGCGCCCGCGATGTCCAGCGCAAACGTCAGGCCGAGCACGCCGGTGTCGGTGGTCGTCGTGCCAGTGCTCCCGCCCCCGCCGGGGCCACCTTCGCCGCCTTCGCCGCCGCCGGTTCCCCCGCCCCCGGGATCGCCGCCGGTTCCTCCGCCCTCGCCGCCGCCGCCAGGACCACCCTCGCCGCCTTCGCCGCCGCCGCCCGGGTCACCCTCACCGCCGCCGCCCGGGTCGCCGCCAGGACCACCCTCGCCGCCCTCACCGCCTTCGCCGCCCTCACCGCCACCGCCAGGGCCGCCCTCACCGCCGCCGGTCCCGCCGCCCGGCCCCCCGGTGGTGCTCGACCCCGTGGTGCCGGAGCTGCCGGAGCTGCCGGAGCTGCTGGAGCTGCCGGTGGTAGTGGTCCCCGAGCCCCCGGCTGTCGCGCTCGTCGCGTCGATCAGACGCCCGTCGTCATCGTCGTCGTCAGAAGACTTGTCGTCGCAGGCGATCACGCCGCCCAGAAGGAGGACCGGCAAGAGGAAGGGCAGGAGAAGGTGTCGCATGAGGGCTCCGTCTCCTCCCACCGTGCCCCGATAGGACCCCGCCGGCAACCAGACCTAGGGACCATACGTCGCGCCGTCCGGGGTGATCTCGGCGACGCCTTCAGCGTGATCGTAGGTGATCAGCCCGTCTTCGATGAGGCTCTCCATCAGATCCGAGAACCGCTTGTGGGCGACGAAGAAGCGCCGCTCGCTGTAGTCGTGCAGCTCGGCGAGGCCGGCCCGCCCCCCGTGGTTTGCGAGCCAGCGGAGCACGCCCTTGCGGGTCTTCTCGAAGTGTCGAGCGATCTTCTCCTGCTTGCGGGCCTCCGCTTCTCCAGACGACTCACGCAACTCCCCCGCCCCCGGAGATGGATGCCCAGGAGATGGCAGCTCAGAAGGAGAGGGCACTGCCGCAGCCGTCCGGGTGGGCGAGGTCGCCGGTTCGGTTGGAGCCGTCACCGGCGCAGCGGGGACCGACGCAGTGGGGGCTGACGCAGTGGCGGCTGACGCAGTGGGGGCTGACGCAGCGGGCGCCGGAGGGTCATCGGGGACCGAAGCGCGGCCCAGAAGATGTTCGACACGACGACGCAGACGAGATCGCAGGCCCATAGGTGCTCCAGCAGGTCCTCCGCTTCTATCCCCTTGACGGCCTCGAGCATCGCTGTAATTTGGACCAGGCAGGTTGAGTGTGGTGAACGACCACAGTCCGGCTCTGACACTCGTTCCCGCATCGGAGCGATCGTTCTCGGTGCCCGATCTCGTGGATCGTGAGAGGGTTGGAGTCGTGAGCGAAACGACCCCCCGGTCCGCCAAACCCGGGCTACGCCCCCCCCGGAAACCCCCGCAGCCCCGAGCCCCCGAACCACCC
>CAYXGP010000158.1:0-11106 GCA_964464515.1 uncultured Enterobacterales bacterium | reverse complement strand
GGGCGGGCGCGACGCCACCCGCGAGACCGCGAAACCGTGGCTCCGCGCGACCGTGAAGCCGCGGAAGCACGGAGCCGCGGAAGCACGGACCCGCGGAAGCACGGACCCACGGACCCGCGAGACCGCGATCCTCGAGACCACGGTCGCTTCGCTCGCCACGAGACCTCGCTCCTCGAGACCGCGATCCATGACCCGCGAGATCGAGTCCAGAGGTTTAACGGACGACCAAGCCGCTTGACCTACCAAACACCCGGCGCTTCACCTCACGGCGCCGACACCAGGCCCGCCGTCCTCGGCGAACCGGTTGACGATGGCTGGTTGACGATCGCGGCGGCGCGCAGAGGTTGCCCCTCCCGAGGAGAGCGCGATGCGCACCTGGTTCGACATGGAGACCGGCGATCCGGACGACTTCCTGACGCTGGCGCTGCTGTGCGGCCACCCCGCCGTGGAGCTGATCGGCGTCTCGGTCACCCCGGGCACGCCGCATCAGGTGGGTGTCGTCCGGCACTGCCTCGACCGATTCGAGCTGGACCTGCCGGTGGGCGTGTTCGACCTCGATCACCGCAAGGGCCGCGGTACGCCGCACGAGCGGGTGGTCACCTGCGTGTCCGCGTGGCACGAGCGGATGCTGGGCCCGATCCCGCCGTCGCGCGACGCGGTCCCGGCCGGGCCGCTGCTGGCCGGGCACCTGGGCCCCGACACCACGCTGATCACCGGCGCCCCCCTCAAGAACATCGGGGCGCTTCTTCGAGAGCTCAGCCTGCTTCGAGAGCACAGCCTGCTCCGCGGGCACAGACCAGGCCGCAGCCTGGGGCGGCTCTTCGTGCAGGGCGGGTTCGCCGGAGAGGGGGTCGTGCCCGCCGAGGATCAGCTCCCGCGCTTCCGGGGCCTGACCACCTGCCCCACCTACAACCTGAACGGCGACGTGAAGAGCGCGCTGGCGGTGCTGGAGTGCCCCGACTGGACGGAGCGCCGGTTCGTCTCCAAGAACGTCTGTCACGGGGTGATCTACGACGCCGCGCTGCATGAGCGGGTCCTCGCCGTGCCGGATCCCCAGCCGGGTCTGGCGCTGATCGCGGAGCTCATGGAGACCTCGCTGCGCCGTCGCCCGTCGGGCAAGAAGCTCCACGACCCCCTGGCCGCCTGCTGCGCCATCGACCCCACCATCGCCCGCTGGGCCGAGGTAGAGCTGTACCGTAAGCGCGGCGGCTGGGGCGCGCGGCTCAAGCCCGGATCGGGCACGCAGATCATCACCGGGCTGGACTTCGAGCGGTTCGTGACGGTGTTCACGGCGGGGCGCCGGGAGCACAGGTGAAAGACCGACCCGACCCGCCCGCGGGCGCACGAAACGCCGTCCTGGTGATCCTGGATTCCTGCCGATTCGACACCGTCATGGCAGCGCGTCCCCGCAACCTGGCGCGACTCGGCCCGATCGAGCGGCGGTTCTCGTACGCGACATGGACGTCTCCGTCGCACTTCAACCTGCTGATGGGTCTGCTGCCGCACCCCTCGCCGACCCAGGTGTTCGCGAGCCAACACTACAGGTCGGATCTGGCCCGAATGGGACACCGCCTCGGGCTGTCCGACGTAGGGTTGACGGCGATGCTCCCCCGGCTGTGGCTGCCCGACTTCCTTCGCTCGCTTGGGTTCATCACGCGGGCGCTGGTCAGCCTGCCGGTCCTCAACCCGAACACCCCACTCAACACCGGATTCGACAGCTATGAGTTGCTTGTTCGTCACAACGACCTGCGGGCGGCTGTCTCAAGGCTTCGATTCAGCGACACGCGGCCGACGATCACCTTGATCAACACTGGAGAGACGCACTACCCATACGCCACACCCGACGAGCCGGAGTCGGAGTGGCCGCGCATTCATGGAGTAAACGGCGTATTCAAGCGGCTATCTGCAGGCCGTCCGCTGCATGCATCTGCAGCCCCGCGTTTCTTTGATCAGGACCGACTCGACACCCTGCGACGGAGACAGGTGCGAGCGGTGTCGTGGGTGGACACGGTGCTGGAAGAGCTGTTTCAGCAGGTCCCGACGGGGACGTGGATCGGAGTGACGTCTGATCATGGAGAGCTGTTCGGGGAGGGGGGGTACTTCGGGCATGGGCCGATCATGCATGAGAAGGTGATGGAGGTGCCGCTGGTGGAGGGGGTGATCTGACTCTGCGTAGATACTCGCGGGGCGTGGGTACGCGGATCGGTTCCACGTGGACACGTTCTGATCGATCTCGCGGTTTCGCGATCTCACGATCCTCGATCCGACGCTCTCGCGACTCCGCGATCCGCGATCTTGAGACTACTGGTCACTCGTTCCCGTGTGGCGCAGCCCCCGACAACCAGCGCTCAAATCCCGAGCTGTGAATTCGTCACCACCACCCAGACATCATCCACCGTATCCGCCCATCCATCCGGTCCCGAAGAATAAATCTCGATCTCCTCCCGCCGAACATCCAGAAGATACGGATTCGACCAGAAATCCAACGCCGCATCGCGGCCCGGCGAGTCGAAGCGGTCCCGGATGTACCCCGGAAAGTCCCGTTCGAGCTCACGCAGGGTCATGCCTCCGAGGAAATCCAATACCACAGCCCGCCGTATCTGCGAGATCTCGTGCTGCGTCGCCGCCGCGCGCGCGAGATCCACTGGGGTCTGAGCCAGCTCGACGATCTCCTCGCGCTGGGTGTACCCGAGCGTCCCCATCGTGGCGAGCGGGACGAGCTGAGCGACCTTCACGCGGGCACCATGCGGCGACTGGCGAGGCGCTCCAGGGCGAGCCCCATCTGGAACGAGCGGCGTAGCGCCGCCTCCAGCGTGGCCCGGGGGACCTCGATCAGCTCTCCTGCCTCGGCGGCGGTGACCGTGGCGGTGCGCGGGGAGTCGAACATCACGCCGATCTCCCCGAACGCCTGCCCCGCCCCCAGCTCGGCGATGACTCGAGGCCGGCCGGCCTCGTCCGGGCGCAGCACCTGACAGCGCCCGCTGCGGATGAGGAACATGCTGTCCGCTGGCTCGCCGATCTTCACGATCGTCTGATCGGCATCCACCTGACGGATCTGCAGTCGGCATGCCAGCGAGAGGCGCCCGGATGCCCCCAGGCCTGCCAGCTCGGGCACCTCGTCGAGGAATGAGGCCATCTCCAGGACCGACGCGCCGGAGCCCTCCAGCAGCCGCGCCGCGGCCTCGCCGTCGATGGAGAACACCGTGACCGGCTCCAGCGCCCGCACATGCAGCAGCGGGACGCGTCCCACCAGCAGTTCTTCACCGAAGCAGTCGCCCGGACCCAGCCGCGCGACCCGCTGGAACGAGCCGTCGCTCAAGCCGCGGAGCACCTCGGCAGCGCCGGAGGCCATCAGGAGGAACCGGCCGCCGCGTCCGGCCCGCATCAGCCAGGCCCGGCGGCCGAACGTCAGCCGCTCGGCGCGCTCCACCAGGGCGGTGATCACCGCAGGATCCGCCTCTGCAGTGAGCGGGAGGGTGCGAAGCCGTCGCTCCAGCTCGTGCTGTTCGCCCTCGGTGAGCGTGGTCGTGGCGCGTCGTCTGGGCCGCCCGACCCGCTCCGGCGTGAGGAGCTGGATGACCATGCTGATCCCCACCACGCCGACCGCCGCGAGCAGGAGGGTGCCGACACCAACGCAGTAGACGAACAGGACCCCCGCCGCCGCCGACTCAGCGAGCGAGGGTGCGCCAAACAGCGCCACCTGGAGCGGGAGAACGTGGGACAAGACGAGGGCGTGGAACAACCGCAGGGCTGCGAAGAACCAGACCACCCAGACCGTCGCGACGAGCCGATACGCGGTGTCATCGGCCATCGCCTCGCGCGCACCGATCATCCCCCGCAGCAGTCGACGCGTGAAGAACGAGCGCACGCGGAAGCGCTGCTTGTGGACGGAGGACTTCAGCTCGACGAGGCGAGCGCCGTCGGTCGCGAGGAACGGGCAGAGATCGAGGAACGCCAGGATGTATCCCACCTCCGCGAGCCGCAGCAGCACCGGGGCTTCGAGCAGCAGCCCGAGGCCGACCAGCAGACCCGCCGCGCCCGCTGGGACCAGCACCCCGACCACAGCGAAGCGGGTCTGTGTGGCGGCGGGGAGGTGGAACGCGCCGCGATCTTCCACGTCGACGTGGACGACCCCCGCGGTGACCTGCAGCCCCGCACGTACGGGTGTCTCAGCGGCGAGCACCGCCCCGCGAGCGAGCCCGCGCAGCGACAGCAGCGCGCTGGCAGCGCCGTAGAGCAGCAGCAGGGCCGACAGCGAGGAGCCGTCGATCTGAAACGGGTCGGCGGGGAACAGCGCATGCTTGGAGACCACCAACCCGAGCCCCACCAGCGCCAGCAGCGCCGCCGCCGTCAGCGTGATGTCGCTGGCGAGCGCGCGCCCCGCGCCGCCCAGCGCAGCGAAGAGACCGTCCAGGGGGGGCAGGGGGCGAAACAGCGCGAGCAGCCGACGCAGACGCCGCCATGAGCGGGCGTGGGCCAACGTGCGCTGTGACTGTTCGGGAAAGAGCGTGTCGCGCACGGCGTCTCCGTCGGCCAGCATCCCGCGATCCCACAGCTGGAACAGCAGCCAGACGAGGTCGTGGTACACCAGGGTGCCGCCCGCGCGCGGCATCCGACGCTCCAGATGGGGCAGGTCCGTCTCGCCATCGAGCCCCGCGATGACGGGCTGGAGGTTGTCGGGGAGCTCCAGCCAGGTGCCGTGTCGCGCGTGACGCAGCAGCAACCGTTCTCCCGGCTTCGTCTGTCGTACGTCGGGTTCGAGGCGGGGACACAGATTGGACATGACCGGGCCTCCAAGCAGCCATTATCCGACATGAGGGGCCGCGAGCCAACCCCTCGGCGCTGATTCGGGTTGACAACCACACCGACACCGTCTTTCCTCTGGGGAAGCTGACCGCCGCGGTCTGGAGGCGCTGATGTTCCCCGCTCTCACCACCCTGCTGCTGCTGGCCGCGCCGACGCTGGCGCGGGCCGAAGCGCCGCCGGACGCCGTCGCCCTCGATGACAGCGACGAGCTGGATGAATTCGAAGACGACTTCTTCGGCACCGACGACGACCGCAGCAGCAAGAAGAAGGGGCGCGAGAAAGAGACCTCCGATCCGGGTGAACTCGGCGGTGGCGAGCTCGACGACGATGACCCCGACTGGGACGACGCCGATCCGCTCCTCGATGACGGCGACCCCGACGAGGGCCTCGGAGACCCGCCGCTCGACGACGATCCCCTGGAGGACTTCGGCGGAGATCCGGACGGAGACTTCGGCGGCGACCCCGACGAAGATCCCGACGACGGGCTGGAGGGAGACTTCGAGGGCGACCCGGACGATTTCGGCGGTGATCCCGGCCTCCGTGATGGCCCCGAAGCCGCGGCACCCGCGTCCGCTGCCCCGGCCGGCCCCACGCGTGGGCTCGGTCTGAAGCTGGAGGACGTCGCGCCGCTGAGCGACGCGTTCGATCTGACGGTCGTCACCCGCGACATCGACGCGGTGGTGGTCGAGCTACCGGTGCTGGTCGCGACCAGCGCCACCAGTCACAAGGACGCCGAGTTCTGGCTGATCGTCGAAGCGCGGATCGGCGAGCAGAAGGTCGGAGAGCAGCGGACATGGATCAGCGCCCAGACCGTCGCCGATCTGGGACCGACAGTGGTGTGGAGCAAGCTGCACATTCCGGTTGTTGAAGAGAGCGGCGAGGTGCGGCTGACCGTCTCTCGGATGGAGAGCGAAGGAGAGCCGGTGCTGCTGTATGAGCGGAGGGGAGCGTATAGTCTCTGACTGTTCGGGGAGGTCCCATTCTGCGTTGCGGGTGTGGCCCGCAGAGACGCAGACCGCAGTCACCCCTCGGTGCTCGCCGCCAGCTCCGTCATCTGACCGGTCGTGCTGGTGACGCCCAGCGCGATCAGCCGCTCCCGCACCGCGGGTTGGGTCGCGTTTGGCATGTGCACCGTGGCCCCCAGCGCGCTCGCGACCCCGGCGAGCACCTTGAGCTGCCCACACAGAGAGGCATCTTCGAGGACGTTTCGCGCCTCGATGGCCGCGTCGATTCGAAGCAGACACGGTTGGATCGAAGCGACAGCCTGGAGTGACACCCCGCCGAAACCGATCCGCGACAGGCCGAACTCCACCCCCAGCTCCCGAAGAGCGGCGAGCCGCTCATCCATCGTGGCGCTGACGGTGAGCGGCCCGGTGGACCAGAGCTGGAGGACCAGCCGACGATCGCCCAGCAGTCCGCGCGCGCTGGCGAGCCGCTGCTCGACCTCCGGGATGAGCAGGCTGTCGATCAGGAACGGGATGTACACCGCTCCCTCACTCTGTCCCACCGCGGCCAGAAGGCGCACGCTGAGCGAGTGCAGCTCGATGCGATCGAGGTTGCCGGTGGCGCCGGCGCGCCGGAACAGCGAGCCCACCGAGCCCGTGGCGTCCTTCGGCATCCGCAGCATGTACTCGTAGCCGATCGTCTCGCCCGAAGAGAGCGAGAACACCGGCGCGACTCCGACCCGCAGGAGCTGAGACGCGACCATCTCGATGGGTTGGATCTCCCTGCGAGGGTCGGACCGCGCGTCGGCGACGGTCACGCGGCCCTTCCCGTCTTTTTTACTCCGCGAGAGCAGGCTGGTGCTCTGCGAGACGACGTTCTGGACCTCGGTGACGTCGGGGGAGAGGGGCGTTACGCCGAGGCTTGCGCTGGACCGGTGACCGGCCTCGGCCAGCCCGGGGACCACCGACAGCTCAGACAGCAGCGATGTGCAGATACGCTCGGCGATCCCGGCGGCCTGGGCCAACTCATCGGCCTCGCACACCACCAGGAATTCGTCGCCGCCGACCCGCGCCACCAGATCGGAGGGGCGGGTGCTGCGCGAGAGGACCTCGGCGGTGCGCTGGATGACGAGGTCGCCGACGTGGTGACCGAACGTGTCGTTGATCGTCTTGAAATTGTCCAGGTCGACCAGGATGGCGAACCGGGGGAGGTCGCGGTTGCCTCGGGCCAGGGCCGCCTGCATGCCGCGCCGGTTGAGCAGCCGGGTCATCGGGTCGCGGTAGGCCAGTCGAGACAGCGCTGCGTTGTCTTCGCTGAGGCGCGCGCGCACGCGGTACCGCTCCATCGCGAAGGCCACAGCTCGCGCGATGCCCTCGCGATCGATGCGGGACTTCTGCAGACAGTCCTCGGCGCCGATGTTGAGCAGCTCCAGGGCCGTCCGCTGAGAGTGCTCCTCGGTGAGCACCACGACCGGCGGCGGCGGACCATCAGACAGCGCCGACGCTCCCGCGGCGGCCTGGAGGCTGGAGATGAACTCCATCCCCTCGCCGTCGGGCTGCTCGAGATCGAGCAGGATGCAGTCGATCTGCTGCTCCTTGAGCACCTCGACTGCCGCGGCCACGCTCGCAGCCTCAACCACCTGATAGCCACCACCGGAGAGGGCGCGCTGCGCGACCATCCGCCCCAGATCATCGGGATCGATGACCAGGATTCGAGTGGGTTCGGTGGGGGTCTGGGGTTGCTGTACGGTCATCGCGGGCTGTCCGTCTCGATTTGTTTCACTGCTGGCGGAGCGTAACCGACTGGTCTGTCTATATTTTCCTGAGTTCGTCGCAGAAAGTCCCGCGCAGTGAGTTCGCGAACGCCCGGGTGACACGGACGCGGCAGGTCCGCCCGACCAGCTCCAGACTCCCCGGAAAGTTGATCATCTGGAACTGCGAGGTGCGCCCGCAGATGACTCCCTCGTCGTGGCGCGAGGGGCCCTCCACCAGCACCTCCACCTCGCGGCCGATCAGCGCGCTGTGGTGGGCCAGGGAGATCTCCCGCTGCCGCGCCTGGTACCGCATCAGCCGCTCCTGGGCGACAGCCGGCGGCACGTCACCCTCGCGGGCGATCAGGCGGAGGGCCGGCGTGCCCGGTCGCGGGGAGAATTTGAACGAGAACGAAGACGAGAAGCGCAGCTCTTCCAGCAGCGACATCGTCTCCTCGAAGTCCTCGTCGGTCTCTCCGGGGAACCCCACGATGATGTCGGTGGACAGCGCGAGGCCGGGGCGGGCAGCGCGCAGCCGCGCCACCAGCTCGCGGTAGCGCTCCCGCGTGTAGAAGCGCTTCATCCGCCGCAGCACGCGATCGGAGCCTGACTGCACCGGCAGGTGGAGGTGGCTGGTGAGGTTTGGGAGCTCCGCGTAGGCCGCCACGACGTCGGGGCCCATGTCGCGCGGGTGGCTGGTGGTGTACCGGACCCGCTCGACACCCGGCACCCCGCACACCTCGTACAGGAGCTGCGCGAAGGTCAGCTCGCCGAGGGTCTTGAGCCCGTAGGAGTTCACGTTCTGGCCGATCAGCGTGATCTCGCGCACCCCGCGCTCGACCAGCGCCCGCACCTCGTCGAGGATCTGCGCCGAAGGCCGCGACAGCTCCGCGCCGCGCGTGGCGGGCACGATGCAGAACGTACACTTGTTGTCGCAGCCCTTCTGGATGGTGACGAACGCCCCCACCCGCCGCGCTGCGTCGGGGTCCAGCTCGTGGCTGAACACGTAGTCCTCGGCGTCGAGGAAGCGCACGTCGAGGGTCTGCCCGCCGCTCCTCGCGTCTGTGCGGGTGTCCAGCAGCTCTCCCAGGCGCGGCACTGCGTCCGGCCCGAACACCATGTCGAGGCCCGGGTAGCGATCGAGCAGCGTCTGCCCCGCCTGCTGCGCCACGCACCCCGCCACCGCGACGGTCACCGGGCTGCCGCTGCGACGCTTGTGGCTCAGCGCGTCGCCGAGGAAGCTGTGCAGTTTGTTCTCGGGTTTCTCGCGGATCGAGCAGGTGTTGACGATGATCAGATCGGCCTGCCGCATCTCATCGACCGACCGGAACCCGCGCGCTGCGAGCTGAGCGCGCATCTTTCCGGTGTCGTAGACGTTCATCTGGCACCCGAAGGTGCGGATGAAGACCCGCGGCGCGGCCTCCATCGTGCTGGGGTCGCTCATGACACCCCGTCCCCTGGCCGACGCGCGGCCATGCAGTGCGTAAACAGCACCCGGTATCCGCGGTCGTACTCGCGCACCACCGCCGGCACAGCCAGCTCGTCCTCCAGCGTGAGCAACCCTGCGGCGTCGATGGCGTCACGGGTGCCGCTCTCGGGCTCCTCGGCATGCAGGATGGGGGCGTTCTCGGAGTCGTACGCCGTGGCGATGGTCAGCAGCCCCCCCGGGACCAGGCAGGCCGCCGCGGCGGGGATGGCCCGGTGCAGGCCATCGAGCACCGGGAAGGCGTCGAGGTGCACCCACGCGAAGCTCGCCTGCCGAAACGGCAGCAGATCGGGCTCGGCGATGCACAGGTGCAGATCGTCTCCGGAGATGGGGGGGTACGGAAACGGCATCCAGCGGTAGCCGCCGCGATGCGTGGGCACGGCCGCCCGACGCAGCCGCCCGGTGAGGGTGTCGCGGGTCAGGCGCACGGCGTCTGCGGAGGCGTCGCAGGCGTAGACCACCCGGCCGGTGCGGGCCATCTTCAGGACCATCTGGCCGACCCCGCAGCCGACGTCCAGGCAGGGGCCGTCGGGGGCGTGGCGCGTCGCCCACTCCAGCACCCGATCGGCCGGGAGCTTCCTCGTGAGGGTGCGCAGCCAGGCGCCGAACATCCCCGGCGCCCCCATGGCCGCTGGAGGCTGGTGGGGGGTGACCGCGTCGGGGATCCCGCGCCGGATATCGGTGGGGAGCGCGAGGTCGCCCGGCTCCGGCAGGCGGGGCTGATTGGTGTGAAGGCCCGGCGCAGACGTCAGGATCGGAATGCCATCCAGCACCGGGTACGTCCGCCCCGAGGGGGTGGTCCAGTCGGTCTCCGACAGGGGCTCACCGCTCATGGGGCAGGCGAACAGGAGGGTGGGCGCGGTCATTGGGGCCTCGCGCGGGTCCGGGGAGTGGTGGGGTCCTATCCCGAACCGGCCGGGCGCCACTCAAGCGTCCGTCCCGTCCCGCGTGATCTGCCGCGGCAGCGAAGCCACGCTCACCTGCCGCCACCCGCTCGACAGCCGCGGGACGAACCCCAGGCGCGCCGCCCCTTCACCGAGCGCCCGCACGTCCGCCTCTCCCAGCCGACGCCCCAGCGAGAACGGCTCCCGCCGGCCCTGCACAGCCAGCACCAGCGGCTCGATGAGGCAGGCGAATGCCTGCGTGGGGCCGTACCCGGCGAGCACATGGTACAGCCAGCCCCAGAACCCCCGGCGCCATGTGGGCGGCAGCGACACCGCCTCCCCAGCCAGCACCCGCACCCCCCGGGGGATCCGACCGCGCAGCGTGCCCGGCAGGGCGACGTCCACCACGACGGTGCCCGGCGCCGCCGCAGCCGCAGTCACGTTTCCTCCCGTGGGGCCAGCGCCCACCACCACGCGGCATGCCGCCACCGCCTCTTCCGGGGAGGCGCAGCGCCGCACGTCCAGCCCGCGCGCCGCCCGCCGGCCGCTGACCACCACCGGTATCCCCTGCGCGTGCAGGAGCGCCGCCACCACCCCACCCACCGGCGCTGACGCGCCGATGACCGCCACAGGTCCGCCGACGTGTCGCCACACGGCGAGCGTATTCTCCAGGAGCGCCCAGGCCGTCGCGGCGCCGCCGTTGGTCACCGGCATCGGCAGCTTCTCGGCCAGGGCCACCCCGCGGCTGGCGACCACCGCGCACAGGCTGCCCAGCCCCACGGCGTCGAGCGGCCCGTCCTGGCCCGCCAGCTCCACGGCCTGCTCCATCATCGACAGCGCGCGCGCCTGATCCGTGAGCATCTGCTCCGGGCCCAGCGGCAGGGCCACGACCACCCCCCGCCCCGCGCCGGTGACCTCCAGGCGGCAGATCTCGCCGATGTCCGCGGAATCGGTGCCGTCGCGCAGGCCCAGGGCCGCCGAGAGGTGCGCGCGCCGGACGCCCATCACCCGCCGATGGAGGGGGCCGAACATATGCACGATGAAGGCGAACCGGGGGAGGCCCTGGTCAGCCGCTGGCGCGGGCAGGCTGCGCCCCTCGCTCATCGACCCGCTGTCCGCCTGAAGCCGCGCCTGATCAGGCCGCTCCAGGGAGAGAAGTCTCCCATGATCGGCCTGAGGACGGCCCCGCGTGAGGCTCGGCCTGCGAGGCCCCGGGTCCACTGGCGTGCGTCGCT
>CAYXGP010000157.1:0-20773 GCA_964464515.1 uncultured Enterobacterales bacterium | reverse complement strand
CATCGAAGCTGTCCAGCCCCGCGGAGATGTCTTCTGGACAGGTGCTGGAGTCCAGGACAAGAGTCGCCTGCAGCCCGACGTCACAGGTCGTGCATGCGCCGGTGTCTCCCTCTACCGCGGAGCCCGTCCAGACGACCTCGCAGTCGGCGCCACCCAGCTCCTCCCAGGCGCTGTTGGCGTAGAGTATCCAGCGCTCCTCGGCCGACCAGCCCTTGGACGTCGGCAGGTAGGTGCCAACGAACGCGCCCATCGCGCCCGGCACCTCGGTGCTCACCACCGTCTCGCAGCCGGTCGTGGCGAACGTGACCCCGGGGAGATCGGCGGTGCCGCCCACGCCACCCGAGCTCCCCGTGCCGCCGTTGGTCGCGCTGGTGGCGCTGGTCGTGGTGTCGGTGGCGAACCCGGGTCCGCAGCCGGAGATCCCGGAGAACAGCGCGAAGAACAAGGCGTTGAATCGATGAGTGTTCATTAGAACCACGAGCACTTGTGGGCGGTGACGTAGTTGAATCGATCGCCGTCGTGGAACCCCTCGCCCAACAGCTTGCCGGACTTCGCGAAGTAGACGCGGACGTTCCCTCCATCCAACCGCTCGACGGCGTACCCCACCGAGAACGGCCTGGCGTCGGCGTCCATCATGGTGTCGGGGCAATTCGATCCGGTGATGTCGGGGGTGGCCTGGACATTCACCACGAGGTCGCAGCGCCCGCACGCGCTGGCGCCGCCCACCGTGCCGCTCATTGTCCAGCGAATGGCACAGTCGGCGCCGCTGAGGGCCTGCCACTTCGCGTTCGCATACAGTACGCGGGACTCGCTGCCGGTGACGAGGCTGTCAGAGACGGTGAAGTCGCCGACGAAGTACGTGTCTGCGCCGGCGTTGCCCGGCCCGTTGTCACACGCTCCCCGCATCAGGTCCGCCGTGACGTCGGGCAGATCGGTCGACGCAGCCGGGGTGACAGCGGCTGGATCGCCAGCAGCAGGGTCTCCAGCAGCGGGGTCTCCAGCAGCGGGGTCTCCAGCAGCGGGGGCGCCCGCAGTGGGCTCTGCGGCAGAGCAGGGGCCGACGCAGCCGAGGCTGGCGCCGACACCCGCGAGGCAGACGGCGATGAGGGGAATGGTGCGTCGCATGGGGACTCCTCCCGCTCCCCGTATCTCAGCGGACGGCCCCGGTCATCGTCCCGGCCGGGTCGGCCTCAGGCCCGCGCGAGGGGAGCCGAAACTCACCAGGGATCCGAGAAGTCGTCGAGATCCAGATCGTCCATGGCGTCAGTCGCCTCCTCGGTGTCCCCGAGCTCCTCGGTCCCCGCAGCCTCCTCGGTGTCCCCGGACTCCTCGGTCAGCGCCGAACGCGCGGCGCCAGGCAGACGACCCAGGGCGCGGGTCAGATGGTCCTGCCGATCGACCTCGGCGATCTCCCGGCCGAGGGGCTCGATCCTCAGCGCGGGCTGCTCGGTGGTGCCGATCAGGTGGTACTCCACGAGCCGTCCGCCGCGGGGAGCGCGCCCGCCGCGCATCGTCAGATCGAGCTCGCCGTCCGGAGAGATGACGCCGCTGCCGGTGAACCGAACGACCGGAAGAGTGACCGTGAGCTCGTCGACCTGGACGCCGACCGCGCCGAGCTGAAAGCGCGAGTCCAGCGAATGAGGACCGCTCGCCCTTTCGCGAGATCGACTGAGCAGCGGGGCCAGGACCGGCATGTCGAACAGACGCCCGCCGGAGATCTCCAGGGTGCCGCCGCCGCTGAGGAACCGCGCGGTCTCCCCCAGCCGGATCCGGGCGACGCCCGCAGACGTGAGCACCCCGCGGAGCGGCTCATCCCGGCCGGGCAGATCCTGGAGCTGGAGCGCGCGGGCGTCCCACCGCAGGCGCGCCACGTCGTCCTCCAGGGTGAGCTCCGGGATCTCGAGACGTCCCCCCAGCAGACGCGCCGTCGTGGGGGCGTCGATCCTGTCGCCGCGGATGGAGAGCTCCGTCTCTGCGCGACCCACCGGCACCGCTTGCCCCCCCACGTCGATCCGCGCATCGGTGAGCGTCACCGCGCCGTCCAGGTGAAGGGTCGTGAGATCGCCCGACATCGAAGCGCGCAGCGTGCCGCGATCGACCCGCTCCAGCGCCGACTGAACCATGGGGAGCAGCGCCTCGCGCGCCGTCTCCTCACTCAGATCGGCGTGCCAATCCAGAGACGAGACGGTGAGGGTGTCTCCCGTCAGCGCGCCACCACTGCGCAGCCCCCAGCTCTCGCCGTCCCCCGCGCTGAGCTGAAGACGCCGCGTGTCTCTACTCTCCTCTCCGCTCTGCACGGCGGTCAGCGAGACAGCGCCCAGGCTGGCCGTGTGATCATCGAGCTTCCAATCCAATGTAGAAGTCTGTAGCGCGGCGGTCCGCAGCTCTCCGGACGACACGCCCAGCCCCAGGGTCCCAGCTCCCGACAGGTGCCCGACTCCGCCGAGGGCGTCCAGATCGACGCCGGACAGCCCCCAGTCGACACGTGTCTGCATCTCTCGTTCGTCCAGCGGCCAGTCCAGCGGACCGGTCGTCAGCCCGCCGCCCGGCAGGAGCAGGTCCATGCCGGAGATCTCCAGGGTGGCCGGCGTCCAGGTCCCGCGCACCGCGCCGCCGGCGATGGTCACTCCGGAGAGCCGTAGATTCTGCGGCTCCAATGTTCCGGAGATCCGCCCGCCGCCATCCCAGCGAAGCTGACCGGAGGCCTGGAGCCTCCCGCTGCCGCCCACATCGTCCTCGACGCGAGCCCGCGGCGGCAGCATGTGCCATGTCTGTGCGACATCGAGATCAGCGGTGATCTCCAACGCGGAGAGGTGCAGCGCGTCCGCTCCCAGCCGGCCTGTGGCCTGGGCGCTGTGGCCCGCGCCGCTCGATGTGAGGGCGAACCCGGCCGCCCCGCCCGGATCGCGGATCGTGAGGGTGTCCAGGAACAACAGGGTGTCCGGGGCGGCCTCGCTGCGCACACGGAGCGCCGCCTCCTTCAGCGCGATCGCGCCGATCTGGACAGGCTCCGACGGCGACGGCAGGCCGATCCCCGTGACGTCGATCCCCCCGATGTCCAGCGAGCCGTCCGGCGCGACCACCTGCAGGCTCTCGACGGTCACTCGGCCGGGGGTGAGGTCGCCGGGGATCTCCAGCGCTCCCCGCGCGTCGAGGCGACCCGCGAGCAGCGCCGATCCCGCCTCGTCCGCTCGGAACGCGCTCAAGTCCACGCCGGAGATCTCCCACACACCCGCCAGCGCCCCCTGCCGGTCCTCCGCCTCCGAAAACCGCGCGATCCCCCCCGCGACCTCCGCCTGCGCCGTCTCGATCCGCGCGCGCCCACCGGCCAGCGCGACCGCCAGCTCCACAGAAGGTGCAGACACGCGCAGGTGGACGCCGCCGGCATGCATGTCCGCGGCCTCCGCGTTCAGCGCGACGTCGGATCGCCAGGGCTCGCGCAGGTCGATCCGCCCCGCAGCGTCCACGCTGAGCCGCCCGGTGACGTCGTGGGTCTCCAGCAGCTCGGCCAGCCGCGGCGGCACCTGCCCGCGTCCGCGCGACAGGTCCATCTCCAGCGCGAAGGCCCGCAGATCGAGGGAGCGTCCCGCCAGGTCCAGGCGGCCAGTGGCCGTGAGATCGAACACCGGCGCCCGCCCCAGGTGCGCCGCCAGAAGGTGGCCCCCCTCCCCGGGGGTCACATCGATGTCCACCGAGATGCGATCGAGGGCCATCTGCCGCCCCTCGGCGTCCGAGAGGCGCAGCGTGCCGTCGGTGATCGACAGTCGGCGCAGCACGAGGTCGACCTCATCGCCCGCCCTGTCATCGCCCGCCCTGTCATCAGAGGACTCGTCCTGCTGCAGCGGCGACTCGACGAACAGCGGCGAGAAGCCGACGAACGCCACATCCGGCCCCTCGCGCGCCATCAGGTGCAGAGTGGGCTCTTCAAGCGCTACGCGGGCGATGCGCAGCGGCGCGTCGGGGCTGGGCACCTCCTCCAGAGCGATCTCGAGCTGGCGCACGGTCGCCACGACCTCACCGCTCTCCGCGGTGAGCGTCACGTCGGTCAGCCGCGCGGTGAGGGGCGCCTCGAAGGCGATCTCACCAGCGGACAGATCGCCGGTGAGGGCGCGGCCGGCTACTGCGAGGAAGCGCTCACCGACCCAGTCGTCGACGCTGTCTGTGCCGCGGATGAGCATCGCCGCGGCGGTCGCGAGCGCCAACAGTAGAAAGCAAGCGCCCCCCTCGCGACGAAAACCCCCGAAATCGACGCGAGGGGGACGGCAATCGGAGCCCGCGCACATCAACGGCTCCTTGGGCGTGGAACGCCGCTGCCCCCGGGATTGTTCCCCCCTGCCGGCTCATTCGCCCCCTGCCGCGCCGCCGTCCCTGTGAGCTGCTCCGCGATCCAATCGGCCAGCAACCGATTCCCGTCGATCGTCAGGTGGATGGGATCGCTCGCGAAGAAGGCGTCCCGCGGGAGGGTCGGGACCAGCGCCGGACGCACCTGCCCCATCGCCTCGACCCACTCGGTGGCCGGCTCGGGCTGCGGAAACGCCAGCAGCAGCACCTCTGCGGGCGCCAACCCCGCCACCAGGGCCCGCAGGTTCTCGGCGTACTCCGGGACCGGCACACGTGTGGTGCCCCCTTCCCGGGCGGTCTCATCCCCTCCCCCCTCGCTCACCCGCAGCAGGCCGAACAGCCGCCCGATCTGGGTGTCCAGCAGCGCGGGGGTGGGGCGGGCCTGCGCGTCGGAGCGCGGAGCCGCCTGCGCGTCGCGGACGACGAAACCCAGGATGACGCGGTCCGCTCCCAGCGCCGCCAGCCGGGGCAGCGCCCGCCGCGCCTGCAGGGTCGACCAGCCCGGCACGCCGCCGTTGATCACCGGCTCGCCCAGGCGCTCCGCGAGCACCGCCGGCCAGGCCTGCTCGGCCTCCACGCCCCAACCGAACGTCGTGGAGCAGCCGAGGGCCAGGGTCCAGGGGCCGGCGTCGGGCGGCAGGCGACCCCGCATCCCCAGCTCATTGGTGCGCACCGAGAACTCCCCGTCGGGCCCCTCCACCGTGCGCTCGATGTCGGGGCGCAGCCACCACAGGATCGCCGGATCGCCGTCGTATAGACCACGATCCGGGATCTCCAGCAGGCGCAGCAGACCCTCGACCGCCGCGAAGCAGGCCAGGGTGACGGTCGCGCCGAGGAGGGCCTTTACCAGCGGGTTCCGGGTGATGACGCGCCTCCTTGAACGCCCCTGAGGGCCGGCCCCAACGTAGCCCGGGATTCAGAGGTCGGGAGCCCCCCACAGCTCCCACTCCCCGGCTTCTCCTCGCCGCTGAAACCCACGCGCAGCAAACGCGGCGTCCCACAGCGCGCGCTCCTCCTCACGCGCAGCGCCCGGCCGCCCGACCATCCAACGCACCTCGTCCGCCACTGCAGAGACGCGCTCAGGCGTGGCGGCGAAGTGCCCGCGGACCCGCAGAATCGGCCGCTCGGCCAGCAGCGGAGCCACCTCCGGATCGGCCAGGACCGCCCCCCGGTCCGCCCGCGCGGGCTCCAGGAGGCGCTCCAGATCGGCGACCTCCCCCCGCGGCCCGGCCACGGCGATCGCCGCCCATCGAGCGCTCTGTGCCAGCTCCGGCAGCCCGCCCAGCAGCGCCAGCGCCACCGCGCCGCTCCGTAGACGCCCCCAGCGTTCCGGCAGGCGCGTGACGCCGACTGCGGCGGCAGCCAGCAGCAGCGGGTGGACCACCGCGAGGTAGTGCACCCCGCCTTCTCCGGGCGCCATCGGCTCCATCTGCCCGAGCACGACCAGCAGCGCCCAGCCGGCGGCGGCGGGCACCAGCAACGTCGGCGCCAGCGCGGCGGCGGGGGCCGCCAGCAGACACCGAAGGCCGAACCCCAGCTCCCCCGATCGACCAGGCAGTCCTCCGTCGCCGATCGCTGACAGCGCCCCCACGGGATCCTGGTTGATGGAGATGTTGGACAGATGCCCCCAGGCCAGCATCGGCGCGGCGAAGCCCGCCGCCACGCAGCCGGTCAGCGCCAGCACGCATCGCAGACCGGAGCGCTGCGCCAGCGCCCACGGCAGGAGCGCGGCCAACAAAAAGGGCGCCTCCTCACGCGCGGCGATCGTCCACAGCCCACCGAGCACCACAGCCGACACCCGCCCGCGCGCCAAACCCAGGACCACCGCGAGCACCCCGGGCACCACGAACACCAGCGGCCGCAGATCGGTGCAGGCCAGTCCGATCGTCAGGGGGTGGAGGAGGAACACAGCGGCGGCGATCCGCGCAGAGGCCCCCGCGAGCCGCGCGACGATCACCGCGCCGAGTAGCACGACGGCGGCCTGGAGAGCCACGAGCGTGCTCAGCGACGGAAGCAGCCGGTAGAGCGGCACCCAGAGGAGGCGCACGGGGCTGAGGTGGACGCTGCCCAGCAGCGCGCCGCGATCGAATTCCAGGGCGGTCTGCGCGAAGCCCTGGCCCTGCGCGGCGGACCATGTGGACTGGTGAAAGAACGCGACGTCCGGCGGCGAGAGCGCCTCGAACCCCCGCTGCCGTCCGATGGCCGCGAGGACGGTCAGCGCAGCGACGGCGGCGAGGCCGAGGATGGGGAGGCGGTCACGCATCCGTCGAGGTTACGACAGCCCATGCGCTCCCGCACCGCCCCCGATCTCCGCGGCCGCTGTCCGAACTGCCTGCTGCGGGAGGCCTGCTGCATCTGCGCGGAGATCCCGCGCATCCCCCACCGCACGCCCGTGATCATCCTGCGGCACGTAGGAGAGCTGCGGCGCACCTCCAACTCCGCGCGGATCGCGGCGATGGCGCTGGAGCGCTGCCGCGTCTTCGACATCGGCGGCCACAGCCCGCCGCCCCCGCCCGCGATGCTGACGGCCCCCGGCACGTGGCTGCTGTTTCCTCCAGACGCCGACACCCCCGCCGGTCCGCTCCCTGAGCCCTCCGCGGTCCGGACGCTGGTGATCCCCGACGGCACCTGGGGACAGACCCGCCGATTGGTGCGGCGCGTCACCGGGCTCTCCACGCTGCCGCGCCTGTCGCTGCCTGGCCCGCGGCGCACGACGGACCGGCTCCGCACCTCCCACGCCGACTGGGCGATGGCGACGCTGGAGTGCCTGGCGGGCGCCCTGGAGCTGCTCGAAGGCCCCATGCTGGCGGCGCAGATCGACGACCTGTTCGCGCAGTTCACCCAGGCGGTGCGCCGACATCGCGGCGCCCCTCGGCAGGCTCCATGACGTCTCAGGCGGGCGCCGTGACGTTTCAGCTCGACTCGGCGCTGTGTTTCCTCAACCACGGCTCGTTCGGCGCCACGCCCGCGCGGCTGCTGGCGGTGCAGAGTCGCTGGCGTCGCGAGATGGAGCGCAGCCCTGTGGAGTTCCTGGTCCACCAGCTCCCCGAGCTGCTGGCGTCGGCGCGCGAGCCTGTGGCGGAGCTGCTGGGCGCAGACTCTACTGATCTGGTGTTCGTGACCAACGCCACGTCGGGGATCGCGGCGGTGCTGGGCTCCCTCGATCTGCAGCCAGGCGACGAGCTGCTGACCACCGATCTGCGGTACGACGCGGTGCGCCACTCGCTGGACCACACCTCCACGCGCTCGGGGGCGAGGGTGGTGGAGGCCCCCCTCCCCTTCCCGCTGGACGATCCCGCGGCGGTCGTCCGCGCGATCACCGACCGCATCACCCCGCGGACCCGCCTGCTGCTGGTCGACCACGTGGTCTCAACGATCGGCGTGGTGCTGCCGGTGGCGAGCATCGTCGCGGCGGCTCGGGCCCGGGGAGTGCCGGTGCTGGTGGACGGCGCGCATACGCCCGGGCTCGTCGACGTGGATCTACGCAGCCTCGGCGCAGACTACTGGGTGGGCAACCTCCACAAGTGGCTGTGCGCACCCAAGGGAACGGCCGTGCTGTGGGCGCATCCGTCGAGACAGGGCGGGCTGTTCCCTCCGGTGACGTCGCACGGGCACCCCCACGGGTTCGCGGAGCGGTTCGACTGGCCGGGGACGTTCGATCCATCGGGCTGGCTCACGGCACCAGACGCCGTGGTTCTACATGCCCAGTGGGGCGGGCCGGCGTTCCGGGAGTCCAACCGCAGACTCGCGCAGCAGGCCCGGGAGATACTCACGCCCGTGCTGGGCGCGCCGCCCTATCCCGGAACCGCTGACTGGATGGCTGCGATGGTCGCGTTCGACACCCATGTGACCACCGAGCGCTGCGTGGCGTTCGGTCGGGAGCTGTCTGCCCGCCACGGCATCGAGGTGGCGATGACGCCGTGGCGCGGGGGGAGCTGGCTGAGAGTCTCTGCGTTCTCGGCATACAATCGGGTGGAGCAGTACCGCAGACTCGCCAAGGTGCTCCCGGAGATGTTGGCCGCGGGGTAGCCCCGCTCACCCATCCAGCCACCAGATCAACAGCTCCTCACGCTCCTGCTGCGAGACGTCATGTCCCCCGGAGTAGAGCCGAAACTCCACGTCGCTGAATCCGGCGTCGCGCATCGACTGCGCCTGCCCCTCGACGTGGTCAGGCGTGCGCACCTTGTCGTCTTTTCCGGTGGAGAACCAACACGGAACGTCGTTGTCACCGAGCCCGTCGGGGAACACCCCGCCATGCAGAGACGCGCAGGCCGTGAACATCTCTTCGTTCGTGGCGATATAGGGCGCGGAGCTGGCGCCCCCCGAGTGCCCCGCGGCCATCACAAACGCCGGGTCGAACTCCAGGCCGAGAGCCAGCACCTCGTCGATGCAATTCATCGTGTGGGTCCAGTCTTCGGTGACTTCGCCCGGATGGGTGCCCACCTCCCAGTTGTATCCGCCGGTGGGGTCCACGCGGGAGTCGGGCGCGATGATGGCGAAGCCCCGCGCCCGCGCGTCGCCGCCGAACATATTGATCATCGTCATGCCGTCGCCGCCGCTGCCGTGGTACGCGACCAGCAGCGGAATCGGGCCTTGATTCCAACCTTCGGGAAGGTAATAGGTGCCCGTGCGACCGGCGGAGTTGGTGGTCGTCAGCGCGTCCGTGGTCTCGGGTCTGGTCCCCGTACAGGTGGCGCCTGTGCTGGTCGTGTTGGTCGATCCCGTGTTGGTCGATCCCGTGTTGGTCGGTGTGGTGCTGCCGGATGAACCGGCGGTGGTACCCGCGGTGTCGCCCACAGCGGCCCCGCTGTCCGAGCCGGTGGGGCCAGCGCCATAGCGCACGCTCTCACAGCCCAGAGCCAACGTGAGCAGAAGAATCATCACGCCTCCTTCAGCCGCCCAGCCACCAGGCGAACAGCGCATCCCGCTCTTTCTCGGAGACATCGTGCCCCCCCGGAAAGACGTAGAACTCGACGCCGGTGTAGCCCGCGTCGGTCATCGACTGGGCGTTCGCCTCGACGTGCGCAGGGGTCCGCGCGTCGTCGTCCTTTCCGGTGGAGAACCAGCACGGGACGTCGTTGTCGCCGAGTCCAGACGGAAACACCCCGCCGTGCAGAGACGCGCAGGCCGTGAACATCTCTTCGTTCGTGGCGATGTAGGGCGCCGAAGAGGCCCCGCCCGAGAAGCCCGCAGCCATCACATGCGCCGCGTCGATCTCCAGACCAAACGCCAGGACTTCGTCGATGCAATTCATGACGTGGTCCCGGTCTTCGATCTCCTCGTCCGGCTTGGTGCCGACCTCCCAGTTGTATCCGCCGTGGGGATCCGCGCGGGAGTCGGGCGCGACGATGGCGAACCCGTGCGCGCGCGCGTCGTCACCGAACATCGTGATCATGGTGCTGCCGTCGCCGCCGCTGCCGTGGTACGCGACCAGCAAGGGAATCGAGCCCTGATCCCACCCCTGGGGCAGGTAGTACGACCCGGTGCGGCCCGCGGAGTTGGTGGTGTTCAAGCTGCCGGAGACCGACGCGGCGCCGGTGGCGTTTCCGGTCGTGTGGGTCGTGGGGGTCGTGGTGGTGCTACCGGTGGCGGTGGTGGTAACAACGCCGGTGTCGTCGGCGGGCTCCCAGGTGGTGGTCAGGGCCGGATCGCCCTCACCTGTGCAGGCCAGCAGGATCAATGGGAGACTTCGGAACATGGCGGGCTCTGGATTCGGGCTTCCCCCCGAGGGTATCTGACCCGGGCCAACTCCGCCGCGTCACGCGAGGGTTAGATCGGCAAACCCCACGGTGAACGCTCATGACCTCCCCACACACAGACGTGATCATCGTCGGAGCTGGTCCCGCCGGCTGCGCGCTCGCGCTGCACCTCGCGCGGGCGGGGATCCGCAGCCTCGTCCTCGATCGCGCGACCTTCCCCCGCGACAAGGTCTGCGGTGAGGGGATCATGCCGCATGGTGTGGTCGAGCTCGATCGGCTGGGTCTGGTCGAGCCCATCCTGGAGCTCGGCGGACGCTGGTTCCGCGGCATCTCGTACTGCTCGGGCAGACGCAGCGCGTTCGGTTCCTTTCCAAAGGTGGGCGGATTCTCGGCAGGCCTGGGTCTGCGTAGACTGCACCTCGACCCGCTGTTCCACGAGCTCCTCCGCGCAGAGCCCCTGGTCACGCTGCGAACAGCGGTCACGGTTCGCGAGATCGAGATCGGCCCCGCCGACGTCTGCGTCACGACCAGCGCGGGCCTGGCGAGCGGCCGCCTGCTGGTCGGCGCGGACGGCCTGCACTCCCTGGTGCGCCACCGCCTGGGGCTGCAGCTCCCGCCGAGCGGTCGCCTCCGCTACGGCGCGCGGGTCCACGTCAAGCTGACCGGCGACGAGCCCGAGCAGGTCGAGGTCCACCTGGGCCGCTCCCAGGAATTCTACGTCACGCCGGTAGGGCCGGGAGTGATCAACATCGCGCTGCTCTGCGGAAAGAACGAGACCCGACAGATCAGCGGCGATCTGAAGGAGTGGCTCTCCCGCGCGATCGCCACATGCGAGCCGCTGGCTGCGCTCACCGCCGGAGGAGAGTGGGTCTCTGAGCCGCTCATGACCGGTCCGCTGCGGCAGGGAACCGCCGACGTGGTCGCGGATCGCGCGGTGCTCATCGGCGACGCCGCGGGCTTCCTCGATCCGATCACCGGGGAGGGCCTGAGCCTGGGGCTGCTCTCGGCGCGGCTCGCCGCAGAGGTCATCACCCCCTGCCTGTCTGCAGATCAGCTCACGGCCACTTCGCTGCGGCCCTACGCCGACCGACGAGCGCAGGCGATCCGCGACGCCCTGCGGCTGACGGAGCTGGTGCTGTGGTGGGTCCGCCAGCCCCTGCTGGGCCCGTACGTCGTCGAGAATCTACGACGCAACCCGGAGGTCTTCACAGCCATCCTGGGGGTCATCGCGGGCGACACCTCTCTGCAGAAGATCCCCTGGAAGCACATCCGCCGCCTTGCGCTGCGCCTGTGAGCGCTGAGACTGTGAGCGCCGGGACTGTGAGCGGTGGGATCGTGAGCGCGAAGTGGCTCGTCTCGCGTCGCTTCGACCTGGGAATGGTGCTCACGCCGGCGGCGGCGGCGCTGGTCTCTCTGCTGCTGCTGGGTACGGGGCCGGAGATTCCGCTCTGGGCCTTCCTGCTGCTGATCGTCGCCTTTGATGTCGCGCATGTGTGGGCGACGATCTACGTCACCTATCTGGATCCGGAGGTGTGGCGGCGCAGGCGGCTGCTGCTGATCGGCACGCCGCTGGTCGCCCTGTTCGCGGCGTTTCGCCTGCACCAGCACTCACCGACGCTCTATTGGACCATCCTCGCGTATGTCGCCATCTACCACTTCATCAAGCAGCTGTGGGGAATGGTGGCCCTGTACAAGGCGCGGGCCGGCGAGCGCAGCACCTTCGACTACTACCTCGACCGCTGGACGCTGTGGGTGGGTGCGCTGGGGCCCGTCGCGCTGTGGCATGCCTCGCCGTCGCGGCAGTTCGACTGGTTCAACGCCGGAGAGTCGTTCATCGCCCCGATCGATCCCGCGCTGGCGCCGGACATCGTCTTCATCATGGCCGGGTTCGCGCTGGTCTACGTGGGCCGGCAGGTGCAGCAGCGGGCGCGGTTCAACGTCGGCAAGAACCTCTGGATGGCGGCGAGCTGGGTGAGCTGGAGCGTGGGGATCGGCTTCTCCGATCATCCGCTGGTGTCGGCCGCGTTCCTGAACCTCTTCCACGGGATCCCGTTCATCGGACTGGTGTGGCACCGCTGCAGTCATCGCGCAGATGACTCCCCTTGTGAACCGCCCGGAGAGCCGGCTGCAGACTCCCCAGATGATCCCGCTGGGCGGCCGTGGTTCTCCCGCCGCTGGTTCTGGTTCTATGCGCCGATCCTGATCCTCGCTGTGGCCGAGGAGTCGCTCTGGGATGCGCTGGTGTGGAAGGAGTACCTGCCCTCGATCATCGGACCATCGATCGGCGGAGAGCTCTCCGAGATCGCCCTGTCAGCGGCGGTGGCGGTGCTGAGCGTTCCGCAGATCGTGCACTACTACCTCGACGCTTGGATCTGGCGGCTCGACGGCAGCAGCCCGGATCTGGAGAGCGCGTTCTCTCTTGGAGGGAAACGCTGAGACATGAGGCAGCCCCGAATTCAAGACGCCGTATTCAGGACGCCAGATTCAGCGCACGAGCCGACGGCCCCGGAGCCAATCCGCCAACGTGGAGGCGAACAGCGCAGCGCCCTCACTGTCGGGATGCCCGCCATCAAAGAACAGCGGCTCGCGTAGACTCTCGTCGTCCTCGAACATCTCGGCGATCCTGGGAGAGAGCCGATGCTCGGAGGTCTGGACGTCGAGCAGCACCTTGCCGTCGCTCGCCTGAACCACCCGCTGGTGCCCAGGGGTCAGCTCCAACAAGACGCCGTCGTTGTGCTTCTGGGCGCGGAACACCGGCGTCAGGTCGAGCACCGGCACCGGCGCGAGGCGCCGAACCGTCTCCGCGGCCTCGGCCTCCCAGTTCATGGAGCCCTTGACGTCGAACGTGCTGATCGGCTGGAGCACCACGACCAGCCTCGCTGGAGCCACCGACTGCGCAGCCGTCCGGACGGAGTTCTGGTAGAGGTGCCAGGAGTTGTGGGAGCCGTGGTCCACCCGGCGGCTGAAGATGACGAGATCCGGGTCGAGTCCGCGGGCGTTCTGCTGCGTCCACGCCGACACGGTGTCGGGCTTCATGGCGGGCACCGCGGCGTTGAGCACCTCGACCCCCAGCAGCCCGGCGAGCCGGGTGGGGTAGCTCTCCTCGTAGGTGATGCCCCAGCCGAAGGGGACGGAGTCACCCACGACGAGGATACGGAAACCGGGCGCGGGCACGGTGACCCTGGGCAGCCCTTTGCTCGGTCCGCGCAGGCCCCACGAGTTGCTCCAGATCTTGAAGGAGCGTCGGCGATCTATGCCGCCGGACTCCTCGCCGTGGACCTCGATGGGATCGTGGGGACGATCCGGGATGACGACGTTCGCGCCGTCCAGATCCGGCTGGAGCCGATAAGACCCGGCGCCGAGCTCAGGAGCGGAGACGACGAAGGTATCCGAGATGAACTCGACGGGCGCCCAGAGCTGCAGCGCGGCTGCGGTCCCCATCGCGAGGGTCAAGCCCCCCAGGAGGCTCAGCCCGAGGGGTCGTAGAAACGTCGAGAAGATCGCCATGAGTTCAGCGCCGACAACTTCAGGGTGGAGTCACTGGGTCGGGCGCAAAATGGCTGGTTATACCAGCACTTTTGAGATAGCCCTGTTTTCGGGTTAGCGGGACTGCCCCCTCCCGACGAGCACCACACCCCGATCGTGTGGTTGGAGCAGATCGGCATCAGCTCTCTGTCGATCTTCTATTTTTCGGCCCGAAATTGGCCTCCTTCTTGCGGTGCACTCCCGGGGCATCCTGCTCACGCCCGGCCTGCAGGCCCGCTCAGCGCCGCGCCATCAGCAGCACATGATCGACCTGCACCGACCCCGAGGTCGATGTGTCGTAGACCTCCAGCCGCAGCTTGCGCCCTCGCCAGGGCGCGAGCTCCACGGCGATGGGCCTGGGCCGCCGCCACCCCCGTCCGTGCCAGGACTCCACCTCGGCCCCGTCGGCCTTCAGTCGGAGCCCGACGCCGGCCTTGGCGCCGGCGATGGAGAACACCAGGATCTGTCCCCGCTGCGGGGTGAATGAGGCTGAACGCGCGCTCCCCGTCTCGCCTTCAGCGGCGGTGCCGATCAGCCCCCCGCCGATCGCGGCCTCAGACCGCAGCGTTCGCATGTCTCCCTCGGTGCTCCAGCCGTCCGTGGCGCCGTCGAACGCGCCGAGGACGCGGTCCCCCTGCCAGCGTCGCTCCCGCGCCTGGAGCTCATTGCCGCGCGCGTCGCCCTCCAGGAGGGTCCAGTCCAGGCGGTACAGGGGAAGCGCGGAGAACTGGTCCTGCACCCCCGAGCGGCTCATCGCGCGCAGGGGCATCCACAGATCCTCCTCGAACCGCACCGCGAAGGTCGAGGTCCGCATCGCGTCCAGCAGCCGACGCTTCGCGGGGCCCACGTGGATATTCACCCCACGCGCGTCGAGGTACCCGGCCGGAGGTTCGCGATCGTGGGCCAGGAGCCGCTCGGCGTTGGTGCGACCCACCGGGGTGCGGGCGATGGTGGCGTCGGTGAGCCCCTTGCGATCGATCACCTCGACGTCGGGCAGGTAGAACGGCCCGATCCCCGCCATCCGCACCGCCATCACCAGCCCGTCGGGGAGCTGCCCCCGGATGGCCTCGTAGCGCCGGTACCCCTCGATCTTGTCCTGCGCCATCACCAGGTGCACGCGATGGCGCACGGCGATGCCGCGTGTGGCCGTGTAGCGCATGGCGACGTTGTAGGGCTCCAGCAGCCCCTCCATGCCGGGCAGCGCCAGCAGCAGGGGCGCGCTGGGGAGATCGATCGCGTACGACGCCTTCAGCACCTCGCCGGTCTCGTCTCTCTCGCCGAACTGCAGCTCGTGCGTCAGCGGGATGGCGGTGGTGTAGAGGACCGTGATCGCCAGCCCCACGCCCAGCGCCGCGCGCTGGATCGCCGACGGCGCAGGACGCCAGCGGGCCGCCACGACCAGCCCCTCCGCGGCGAGGACGCACAGCGGCACCCACAGCGGATCGAGCGCGCGGAACTCGAAGTGATCTCCGCCGCGGAGGCACGTGAACACCAGGGGCGGTCCCAGCATCGCCAGCGCCAGCACCGGCAGCCGTCGGCGCCGCAGGACGCCGATCAACGCGAGGGGCAGCAGCAGGTACAGGCCGTGCTCGACGAAGGCCTCGATGAAGTACGCCACCCCCGCCTCGGGCCAGGGGCGGACGTGCTTGGCGACGAACGTGTTGGGGACGAGCGAGCGATACACGATCCCCCGAAACAACGCGTGAGCACCGACCAACAGGGCAAAGGGGCCCCACAGTGAGGCGATGTTACGGAGGCCGGCGCTACGGGTTTCGCTGTTACGGATCGTGAATTCGCCGCGTCGCCACCAGGTCGCCACCGCAAGTCCGCAGGCGCCCATCAGCACGCCTTCGGGGCGGGTCAGGGCGGCAAGACCCAGCACGCCGGAGGCCCACAGGGGCGCGCTCCCCTCGAGCAGCAGGATCATCCCCGCCAGCACCAGCGCGGTGAACTGCCGCGTCTCCAGCCCCCCGGTGCTCCAGACGGCCACGCTGCGGTTGGTGGCGAGCAGCGCGAGGGCGCTCCATGTGGCGACGCCCCGCCACTTCGACGGCCCGCGCCAACACAGCCGCGCCGCGAGCGCGACGGTGACCAGGGTGGCGATCCCCGACAGTAAATGGACGGCGTACTCCGGACGCAGCCCCAGGCCGCCCCAAAGCGCCGCCAGCTCCAGCACCCACAGGAAGTTCGTGTAGCCCTCGACGGGCGCCTCTCCGCTGGGGTTGCCCCCTCCGCTGGGGTTGAAGGCGAGCCCGTGGCCCTCGAGCAGGTTGCGGACGTACCGAAACGAGATGAACGCGTCGTCACAGATGAAGGTGAACAGCGTCGAATGCCAGATGAGCAGCGCCACCGGCAGGGCGAACGCGAGACCGAACAGCAGGCGGCGGGCCAGCCGAGCGGTCTCCGCCGCGTCCTTCATGGTGCCCCGGCCTTCATGGTGCCCCGGCCTTCATGGTGCCCCGCCCAGCATGATGGGCCTCACGGCAGGTACCCGAGGTCTCGCAGGCGCTGCTCGATGGCCGGGTCGAGCACCACCTCATCGGACTGCGGGTCAACGCCGGGCGTGGGAACGTGCGTGCCATCCGCCAGCACCAGGCCGTCCTTCCGGGTGCGGTTCAGGGGCGGGCGAGACGGCGTCTGAGACCGCCAGGCGGCCAGCAGCGTCTCCATCTCTGCGACCCGCCCCGGCTCCGCGGCGACGCGGTTGTTATGGCCGGCCTTCTCCGCGGCCCCGCCCACATACAGCTCGGTGTCGGGCGACGCCTCCAGCATCCTCCTGGCGCGATCGAGCAGGCGCGGCCCCTCGTAGATCCCCTGCCGAAGCTGGATGGCGTCGACGTTCCAGATGTAGCGAGCGTCGGCGCCGATCACCGCCTCCTTGCGGTTGAAGCGGAAGTCCGTCTCGGCGATCACCCAGGGCGTGCGTTCAGGATCGTCGCCGGTGAGCAGCGGCACCAGCGAGCGCCCGTCCAGCTCCGCGCTGTCGGAGAGCGGCCAGCCCAGCAGCTCCATCACCGTGGGCGTCAGATCGATGCCCGCCACCAGCGGCTCGACCACGCGTCCCGCCGGGAGGGTGGGGTGGTGAAGGACGAGCGGCACGTGCGTCACCGAGTCGTACAGGGTGTTCCCGTGGTACTGCGTGTTGGAGATGCCCGGGTGATCCTGCAGACCCTCGCCGTGATCGCTGGTGAACACGAGCAGGGTGTCGTCCATCAGCCCCCGGTCCTTCAGGCCAGCCAGAAGACGCGACAGCTCGGCGTCGGCGTAGCGGATCTCGCCGTCGTAGCGGGGCTCCTTGGAGCCGCTCGCCTCAACCGGCGCGCGGTGGACGTCCGGGGGTCGCCACGGCCGGTGGGGATCGACGTACAGGACCTGCAGATACAGGGGGGCGCTCTTGAGCGCGTTGGCGTTGGCGTCCACCAGGGCCAGCGCGCGATCCGTCACCCAGGTGGCGTCCTCTGACACCACGCCGTTGGTGTCGATGATCGGGCGGCCGTCCTCCCGCATCCACCCCCAGATCCCCGCGGAGTCGCGGTAGTCGGCGAAGCCCTGGGCGAAGCCGAACACCTGCCCGATGTTGGGGTTGGCGGTGAGCCCCAGCGTATGGTAGCCCCGCTCCGCCAGCCGCTCGGGCAGGGTGATCACGTCCTCGGGGAGGGTGTCAAAGCGCTCCTCGTAGATGCCCACGCTGCGCGCGTACCGCCCCGTGAGCAGGTTGGCGAAGCCCGGACGTGTCCACGATGTGTTGGCGTGGGCGTTCGCGAACCGCACGCCCCCCTTCGCCAGCGCGTCGATCGTGGGACTGGTGGGGTGCAGGCTGCCGTAGACGCCCAGCCGATCCGCCCGCGTGGTGTCGAAGATGATGAAGACGACGTTGGTGACGCCGCCCTTCATGGCCGCGGGCGCGCCCCCGCCCCCGCACGCACTCCAGGCGAGGGCCCCGCTCGTGAGGAGGGCCGAAGCGGCGGCGATGCTGCGGCGATCCACACGCGCTCCTGTTGACACGCGCCCTAACGGTTGGCCTGATGGATCGCCCCCCTTCACCGCGGAGGCTCCATCCGACCCGCGCTGCTGATCGACTGTTACGTGATGGAAGGCGACGCCCCCGCGAACTTCCTGCCGCATCTCCCGGCGGGACCCCAGGCGGTCCTGCAGGCCCCAAGGCAGCCGATGCCTGCTGACCCGCGCGACTTCTCCGCGCTGGTGATCACGGGCTCCGCGGCCTCTGTGGTCACCCCCGATCCCTGGGTGATCGCGCTGCGCGACTTCATCGCGGCGGCGGTGGAGCGAGGCGTGCCGGTGCTGGGCGTCTGCTTCGGTCACCAGCTCCTTGCGTGGGCCGTCTACGGAGACGCTGCGGTGCGCCGCGCAGCCCGCCCCGAGGTGGGCTGGCCGGAGATCTCCCTCACCGCTCCCGCGCCGCTGCTCGAGGGCGTGCTACCCCTGCGTCCGTTCGCCTCCCACGCCGACGAGGTGCTCGCGGTGGACGGCATGGAGGTGTTCGCGCGGAGCGCCGACTGCGCGGTGCATGGCCTGAAGATCCCCGGCGCTCCCGCCTGGGGCGTGCAATTCCACACCGAGATGGGGCGGCCCGAGGTGGCGCAGCTCGCGCGGTACCGCCAGGGCAAGCACCCCGATCTGGGCCTCGACGCCGCGCGCCTCATCGCCGACTACCGCGACACCACTGCCCAGAATCGACGGATACTCGCCAACTTCTTCCGGCTCGGGCAGGTCGCCGGTTAGGTCTCCCGCCTGAGCCCCCAGGAGCGAAACATGGATCTCGCGACCTCTGCCCCCACCGCCGCCACGCACGGAGGAATCGACATCGGAGCGGCCTTCGCCGCCACCCGCGCCGACCCCGACTGGCTCAAGAAGAGCCTCATCATGGGGGCCGTCGCGGTCTTCCTCCCCGTCATCGGAATCCTCGTGGCGCTGGGCTGGACCCGCCAGATCTTCGAGCGCGTGCAGCAGGGCGACTCGTCGCTGCCTGATCTCGACTTCGGCGCGCAGCTCAAGCTGGGCATCGCGCCGCTGCTGTCGGTGCTCAACGCGGCCATCGTCATGATCCCGCTCGTCCTGCTGATGCAGGGCGCTGCGCTGGTGATCTTCGTGGGCGGCGGCGCGCTCACCGGCATCGACGAGACGCTGGGCATGATCGCGATGGTCGTGGGCGGCCTGGTGGTGATGGCGCTGTGGCTGGTCGCGATGGTGGTCGGTCTGATGATCAACCTGATCACCCCCGAGCTGATGCGCCGCGGGCACCACGGCGAGAACTTCCCGCTGTTCTCCCCGCGCGCGTCGATCGCCGCGGTGCGAGGCAACGTCAAGACCTACGTGATGACGGTGGTCGGCCTGTTCGTCGCCAACCTGCTGAGCGGCGCGGGGGTGCTGGCCTGCTACCTGGGCATGTTCCTCACCATCCCGATGGCGATGGTGATGTCGGCCAACCTGCTGGCGCAGTGGGACATGGTGGTCAAGCGCGGATCCTGATCACGGCATGACGAGCGCACGCAGCATCTTCGACAGGACCCGCCGGATCTTCGACCGGACTCACTGGATCTTCGATCTGGACGGCACGCTGACGGTGGCCGCCCACGACTTCGCGGCCTTCAAGCGCGCCAACGGGATGCCCACGGAGCGCACCATCCTGGAGCACCTGGAGACGATCCCGGCCGCCCAGCAGGTGGCGTTGAGGGCGCGGCTGCGGGCGTGGGAGCACCAGGTGGCCTCCCACGCGACCGCCGGTCCAGGCACCGCGGTGCTCATCGCGCACCTGCGCACGCGGGGCTGTCGCCTGGCCGTGTTGACGCGTAACACCGCGGACAACGCTCGCTTTACGCTGAAAGCCATCGGGCTCACCGGCGTGTTCTCACCCATCCTGGGGCGGGACGAGGCGCCGGTGAAGCCGGATCCCGCGGGGGTGCTTCAGATCCTCCGCGGCTGGGGCGCGCGGCCGGAGCAGGCCGTGATGGTCGGCGACACCCACTTCGACATCGCCGCAGGGCGGGCCGCGGGGGTGGCGACCGTGCTGCTGGCCCGGGGGGAGCGTCCAGCGTGGGCGCGCGAGGCGGATCAGGTCGTCACCCGGCTGGACGCGCTCGTCTGATGGGCAGCGTCTGATGGTCAGGGTTTGATGGTCTGGTCGCTCGTCACAGGTGCCCTCGCGCTGCTGCTCGGGACGGCCGCCGCCGAAGAACCCGATATCTCCTTCGACCGCGGGCAACGCGGCGTCATCGGCGCCGAGCGTGTCTACACCGACGCGGCCGGCTGCGATCGTGACGCGCCGTGTGTGATCACAGCGAACGGCGCGTTCCGCGTGGGGCCGCCCGCGGACGATCACGCGGTACACCTGTTCCTCTACCGCGATCGCATGCTCATCCCGATCGTGCTGTTCGACTCCGTCCCCAGAGACCAGAACCGACTGTTCTCGCGAGCGTTCCCCGAGCACCGCAACCCGGGCGTGCTGAACATCGACGGCTCTCTGGAGGAGCTCAAGCCTCCGTTCGAGCGCACGATCTTCGTCTTCGGCGTCGACAACCAGTACCACCTCCAGCAGGGAGATCTGTTCTACCTGCGGGTGACCGGGGACGCCGACACGCGGCAGAGCGAGCACTACTATTTTCGTTACCACGGCTCGCGGGTCCTGTTTCGACTGGACGTCGCGACCATCGCGGCGCTGCCGTACTGGCTGCCGCCGGATCAGCAGGCGCGCCTGAGCTCCGCGTCGCTCGGATTCGGCATGTCCGGCTCGCTCGGCTGGAACCTCGACCCCGGCCAGGATCACCTGCTGATCACGCGCATGCTCGCGACGGTCGAGCCCACGGTGGTGAGCGGCACGCTGCGCTACGCGGTCATCGACGGCGGCGCCATCACCCACGAGACCGACGCCTTCATCGGCGGAGGCCTCACCGGCGGGGGATTCATGTCCATCGGGGTGGCGAGCACCATCGCGGGCCCCCAGCGGATGCTCTTTCCGTTCGTGGGTCTGCAGGTGTCGCAGATGGTGCGGATCATGCTGCGCATCGGGGAGAACCCCAGCCGACGCTGGGCGCGGTACTTCGAGCGGGAGCGGGAGGCCATGGAGGCCGCGGCGGGTGCCACACGCTAGTGCTGCTCGGCGGAAGTCCCGAAGGGGTTCCGCTGAGCGGCAGTAGCGGGGGGGGGGGGGGGGGGGGGGGGGGGGGGGGGGGGGGGGGGGGGGGCGGGGG
>CAYXGP010000156.1:0-20790 GCA_964464515.1 uncultured Enterobacterales bacterium | reverse complement strand
GTCACACCACTGCGTCTCGACGCTCAGACTGCCCCCAAATCCCGAATGCGCCCGACCGCGTCTCGTATGGGTATTGCCTGTTTCATCGGCGGTATTGACCGGGCCTGATTCATGGAGCATTGCCCGAAATCGTCACGGTTCCGCCGATGTTCCCGGTGCCGATCGCGTCGCGGAGGGCTTCGGCGTCCGCGGTGGTCAGGCTGGTGTTGTCCGAGATGGTGAGGTCCCTCCCAACCGACTCGACGTTGTGTAGAGCCGTTACGTCGGTGAGCGTTTCGTTCTCGTCGATTTTGAGACTCTGGTTGATGTCCGTCACACCCTCCAGTCCAGCCAGACTCGGTAGTCCATCGTTGTCGTGGACGTCCAGCTCGTAGATGGATGTCAAACTGTCCAGCCCCTCCAGGCTCTCCAGGCCGTCGTTCCTCCTGATGTAGAAGTAGTACCCCGGGAACGTGAGCGCCCCCAGGCCGGCCAGATTCACCAGCGTGTCGTTGTTCGAGATAACCAGGTACCTGGCGGTCGCCAGCCTGTCCAGGCCACTCAGGCTCAACAGGGACGGGTTCTCATCGATGGTGAGCTGGTCATCGACCGAAGTCAGGTTGTCCAATCCAGACAGGTCGACCAGCCCATCCATGTTGCGGACTTCAAACGTCCCCCCCACAGCCGTCACTCCCTCCAGTCCGCTCAAGTCTCTCATCGCGTCATTATCCCGAATAAACAGTTCGTCCTGGATGGATGTCACCCCCTCCAAGCCGCGCATATCCACCAGCGCGGGGTTGCTCGATATCCGGAGATCGCGGATGCCCCCAGTGAGGCTCCCCAGTCCCTGCACACTCACCAGGACCCCATTCCCACTGATGGTGAGCTCTTCCCCCACGGAGGCCACCTCGCTCAGTGCAGAAATATCCTCCAGGGCAGAATTTCCGCTGATGATCAGCTCCCATATTGATGTCACGTTTTCGAGGCCACGCAAATTCACCAATGCAGGATTGGCTTCCACCTCAAGTCTGGTCAGTTCGGTCACGTTCTCCAGCCCATGCAGATCCAACAGGGCTTCGTTGTCGGAGAGATTGACGGCGCCAATGGAGGAAACACCCTCCAGTCCACTCAGATCCACCAGCAAGGGAGAGCTGGTGATGATCACCTCACCGATGGCAGTCAATCCCTGCGGACCATGAAGACTCATCAGGCTTTCGTTCTGCCTGAGCTCGATCCGGTTCAACGAGGTGAGGCCGTCCAGGCCACTCAGGCTCGTCAGCGCCGTATTCTGGCTCAGGCTGAGACTGGTGAGGGTGGAGAGGCTCTCCAAGCCGCTCAGATCGGTCAGCGAGTCGGTACCGGAGATGGTCAAGGCCCCACCGATGGTGGTGAGCGCGCTGAGACCGCTCAAGTCCGCCAGCTCGCTACTCGACGAGAGCTTGAGATCTTCACCGATACTCGTCACCCCGCTCAGTGCGCCCAGATCGGTCATCACAGGGTTGGATATGATCTCGATGTTCCCCTGAATATCGGTCACGTGCTCCAGACCGCTCAGTCTCTCCAGCTTCTCGTTCCCCTCGATCCGCAGACTCAGCAGGTTGGTGGGCAGCCCCTCCAATCCAGTCAGGTCGACCAGTCCATCATTCTCCAGGATGGTCAAGCGATCCCCAACCGAGCGGGGATTCCCGAACCCGCTCAGGCTCTCCAGTCTGTCGTTGTCGCTGATGGAGACCTCGATCCCGACGGTCGACAGCCCCTCCAGACCAAGCAGGTCAGTCAAGCTGTCGTTGTCTTCGATGGAGAGCCCACCCCGGATCGAGATCAGGTTCTCCAGGCCCTCCAAGCTCGCCAGACCGTCATTCTCACGGATGACAACACTGCCGGATGGGAACGGTCCATCTCCGGTGTATGCCAGCGACTCCTTCTCCTCCACATCGGACTCGACCTCCTCAAGACACGACAGCTCGCGCAGGTCCAGGAGGACGGTTCTCTCGACATGGACGGTCCCAACTACCAGCCTGTGACAAGGACAGAGCCGGCGGATCTCTTCTACAGACTCGACGTCCCCGATCCAGTCTCCGTACTGCTGAAGATCCGCGTAGTCGTCATCACAGTCGCTGCCGCCGTGGGCTTCGGCGTCGAGGCCGTCGCCGTCAGCGTCGAAGTCATTGCCGCCGTCACAGTCGCTGTCGACGCCGTCGTACCAGACCTCGTCGGCGCCCGGGTGGATGGATGCGTCGGTATCGTCGCAGTCCTGGTCGGCCGTGCTCCCGTCACCGTCGGCATCCACGATCACTGCGGTGCCCGTCCCGGTGGAGGTGGTTCCTGGCTCCGTCTCTTCTGCAGCCTTGTCGGTGCAGCCTGCCAGCGCGATGGTGACGATGAAGATTCTCACTCCGCACCTCGATCCGTCCAGAGTCACCCGGGGAGAGCCTACGATACCACCCGGACCTCAGCTCCAACCCCCAACCCAAGCCGCTGCGTAGCGCTGCCGCCGACGCAGGCCACCTCCAGCCAGTCGCTCGATCCAACCAACGCGACGATTGCACCATCGGGCGCAGCCCCGTACGTCTCGACGAGCGGACCGATCACCCGGCTGTCGATCTCGACCCGGCCGCCATCTACGAGTGCACCACCCGGGATGTTGCTGATCAGGTTGCCGAAGTGATCGACCGACTGGACCGCGCCGATCACGGCACCAGCCGATCGCGTGACCGGGGCGATGTCGAGTCGGATGGGCGTGATCTCAGGTCCGCACTCGGCAGGAGCGAGCACCCCGCTGGCGACCAGGGCGCCGGCCGGCGTGAACAGATCCCGGCCGTGGAACGTGGCTGACATCCGGGGCAGGGCGAGCGCCGGGTGAGCCAGCTCCCAGGCCTGGAGCGAGCCGATCCGATCGGCCAGCAAGGTGACCAGCCCGTTGTCCGGAGCGATGATGATCTGATCACGACACCGAGCGACCAGCCCCCGCCGCGCGGTGCCGACCCCGGGATCGATCACGACGACGTGGACCGTGCCCGGCGGAAACCAGGGCGCGGCCTCGGCCAGCAGGAACGCGCCCCGAGCGACGTCCTGAGCCGGGACGGCGTGGGTGATGTCGATGAGCTGGAGCCCGGGCGCCCGCCGCAGCGCGACCCCCTTCATGGCGGCGACGTAGGCGTCTTGCGTGCCAAAGTCGGTGAGGAATGTGAGGACCCCGCTGGCCGGCTGGTCTGACCCCGCCGCGTTAGCGCCCCTGGAAGCGGGGGCGGACATGTTCGGAGACTCAGGCATGGTCGCCCCATCTATCGTGCGCCGCCCATCCGCCGCGTTGTGGGGACTGGGTTTGGGGCTGGTCTGCGGCGGGGGCTGCAAAGGCAGCGCGATCGGCGACGCGGGAGAGATCGTCGGACGGGAGCGCCACCCCTATGCCGAGCGCAGCACCGAGACCGGCCGATACAACGCGATCGCCGAGGCGATCGAGCCGGCGTTCGCGCACTTCGTGGTCGCGCCGGGCGCGGAGGCCGCCGGGGTCGCGGTGCCAGATCGTCAGGACTGGGACACCAACTTCATCAACTGGCTCGTGCACTCCGTGTCGTGGCACCATCGCAGCCAGCTCTTCTGGATCCGTCTCGAGGCCGTCACCCAGCGGTACGCGACGGTGGCCGGGGCGCTGGAGCGCGAAGACCTGCCCGTCGTCCTGGCGGCGCTGCCCTTCATGCTCACCGGCTACCGCGACGACGCGACGGGGCCGAACTGCACCGCGTCGGCGTGGCTGCTCCCCCTTGAGCGCGCGAATCGCGCCGGGCTGGTGATCCGGGCCTGTCGAATCGAGGGCCGGGACGCGCTGTGGTCGGTCACGCGCAAGTCGCCGCCGCACCGCTTCTCCGTGCCGCCGCCGTACCGCGATCCAATCGGAGATCGCTGCAAGATCATGGGCTGCGGCATCGACCAGCGCAAGGACGCCAGCCAGGCTGACATGGCCGCGCTGACGGTCCTGCAGGAGTCCTGGAATCATCCGCTCATCTCCGCCTCCGGAGCGGCGGTGGAGCTGACAGCGCTGGCGGCCCAGATGGGGCTCGACGACGACGGCATCGACGGAGAGGGCTTGCGCGAGAGCAACGCGACGGTGCTCCTGCGGCGCTGGAACCGCACCACCTCCCACGAGATCGCCATCGGGCTATACGGCGCGCAGATCTCCTGCCGCAAGAAGGAGGTGGTCGAGACCAACGACGTCGAGCACCACTGCGGACGCGTGCTGGAGCCGCAGACACAGCACGGCATCTACTCGATGGTCGCCCAGCACATCCTGGCCAACTGCTACTACGCCAAGAACCACGCCGACATCGCGCCGTTCGGCGAGTGGGCCACCCACCTCGACGAGGGCGGGTACTGCCGGGCCTTCGAGATCCCCACCACCGCCGATGTCGCCGCCTGGCCCCCCCACCCATCAGCCGGGGGCCGCTGAGAGGACCACCATGGACTTCACCCTTCCCCCAGAGCTCGCGCAGCTCCGCGTGCGCACCCGTCACTTCATCGACGAGCAGGTGATCGGCGTCGAAGAGAACGTCGCCCGAGCCTACGCCGCTGGCGATCACGGCCCGCTGCAGACCCTCCAGGACGCCGCCCGCGCCGCCGGCCTGTGGACCCCCCACCTCCCCCCGAAGCACGGCGGCCTCGGCCTCGGCGTGATGGGGATGTGCGCGCTGTTCCGCGAGATGGGCCGCTCACCGGTGGGTGCCCGTGCCTGCAATTGCGACGCCCCAGACCAGGGCAACATGGATCTGCTGCTGGCCGCGGCGAGCCCCATCGTGCAGGCCCGCTGGCTGGGGCCGCTCTGCCGCGGAGAGATCACCTCTGCGTTCTGCATGACCGAGCCCGCCCCTGGCGCCGGCGCCGATCCGTCCAACCTGTCGACTACCGCCCGCCGCGACGGCGACGACTGGATCATCGACGGCCACAAGTGGTTCTCGACGGGCGCCCGCGACGCCGCGTTCCTCATCGTGATGGCGCGCACCAGCGACGACCCGCGGACCGGCGCCACGCTGTTCGCGGTGGACCGCCACGCCGAGGGGGTGGAGTACGTCCGCGACGTGCCCGTCCTCGCGGAGACACACCTCCATCACGTCGAGAGCGAGCTTCGATTCCGCGGCCTGCGCGTGCCCGGCGATGCCCTGTTGGGCGAGGTGGGGCAGGGCTTCGCGCTGGCACAGCGGCGGCTCATCCCGGCGCGCCTGACCCACTGCATGCGCTGGCTGGGCCTGTGTGATCGCACGATGGAGCTGTGCCGAGACTACCTGGGACGGCGCCGCAGCTTCGGGCGCCTGCTGGGAGAGCACCAGCTCATCCAGCAGATGCTGGCCCGCAACGCGGCCGACATCCACGCCGGCAACCTCATGACGTTCCACTGCGCGAGCATCCTCGCTGCCGGCGAACACCTGCGGGCGCGGACCTACGCGTCGATGGCCAAGAACCACGTCGCCCGCACGCTCTGCCGGGTATTGGACGACGCCATCCAGATGCACGGCGCGCTGGGTTACAGCGAGGACATGCCGTTCTCGCGGTGGTACCGCACCGCCCGCGCCGCCCGCCTCGCGGACGGCCCGGATGAAGTCCACACATGGGTGATCGCCCGGGACTTCCTCCGCGGGCGAGTCAATCTGCTCGTCTGACCGCTCACTTGAACACTGCTCGCCGCGACCGCGCGGCCCGTCCGCTCGGTACGCTGGAGCCCCCATGCCCTACAGCATCCTCTCCCGAAACCAGATCAAGGCGATGCGGCGCGTGGGCAGCCTCGCGGCCGAGACCCTCTGCCTGGTGGGGCGCTCGCTGCGGCCGGGGATGACGACCAACGACATCAACCGCCTCGTGCACGAGTACACGTTGGAGAAGGGCGCCCGTCCCGCGCCGCTGGGGTACCGGGGCTTCCCCAAGAGCGTCTGCACCAGCCCAAACAACGTCGTCTGCCACGGTATCCCCGACGATCGGGTCATCCAGGACGGCGACATCATGAACGTCGACATCACCAGCGTGCTCCCGCCGGGCCGGCGCGGCTGGCACGGCGACACCAACGCCACCTTCTACGTCGGTGAGGTCTCCGAGGAGGCCCGACACCTGGTCGAGATCACGCGCGAATGCCTGGAGCTGGGCGTCTCCGTGGTCCGGCCCGGCGCCCACCTGGGCGACATCGGCGCCATCATCCAGGAGCACGCCGAGGCCAACGGCTGCTCGGTCGTGCGCAGCTACACCGGGCACGGCATCGGCCGCATCTTCCACTGCGAGCCCCGGGTCATGCACGTCGGCCGGCGCGGCACCGGCCCCCGGCTCCGGCGAGGGATGTGCTTCACCATCGAGCCCATGATCAACCTGGGCGGCTTCGAGGTCGACCACCTCGACGACGGCTGGACGGTGCTCACGCGGGACGGCTCGCTGTCGGCCCAGTTCGAGCACACCATCGTCGTCGTGGACGGCGGCTGCGAAGTGCTGACTCGGCGGAGCGAGGTGCTGGCCGGCTCGGAGGATGTGCCGTGGGCACGGATGGGTCCGCGGACGTCTTTCATCCCTGATGAGACGCCGAGACGTCAGGTGGCTGCCGCAGCGCGGTGATGTTCCCGCCCGGGTTGCCCCCGTCCGTTCTCTCGTCATGTTCGACGAAGCCTACGCAGCGGACGCACTACCCACCAGAAGGTCCGCAGAGATTCCCAACCCATCGCGGAGACGACGAATCATCGGCAGGGTGAGTGAGCGGCTTCCATTGAGGAGCTCAGACACCCGCGCGCGGCTGCCGATGAAGGGCTCCAGATCCCGACGCACGAGTCCGAGCTGCTCCATTCTGAACTTGATGGCCTCGATAGGATCCGGCGGCAGGATGACGTATTGCCGCGCTTCGTAGGCATCCACGAGCGTCACGAGGACTTCGAGCGCCCGCCCCTCCACAGTCTCTGCATCGGCCCCCCACAGCACATCGATCTGCTCCAGCGCGGCGGCGTGGTCTGCATCGGTGCGGATGGGACGGATGTCCATCATGGCTGCCTCCCTACAGGGACCCAATGTCGACTCTGTCGTACTGAGCGTGGTTCCGATGAACTTTATATACACAGCCCTGGCGGGGAACCAGAGCTTCACGACCAATCGGTAGTTGTTGCCGCCGATGTTGAACACCACCCGCTCGCTGTCGATGACGCTGGCCGGAGGAAGGCCCTTCTTGATGTCGGCCATGCCGGACCAATCTGCTCGACTGACCTCGGCGAACCACGCACGAAGTGGTTGCTCCACCCTGGCGTTGCCAGACGCCCAGAACTCCTGAAGCGTTCGTCGGCTGATGATGCGCATGTGCTCCCATCATGGGAGCAAACATCAGGTGCCGCGCTGCGACTCCTCCCCCGGGGGCACTCCCGCCGGCGGGCGGCAGGGCCCCGGCTCCGATAGAGAGTGAATCCAGGCGGTGCCCATGCTCGAACAGCTCAAGGCGGCTTTCGCGCTCTGCGACGAGGGTCGGCTCAACGAGGCCGGCGAGCGCTTCCGCGCGGTGCTGTCCACCTGGCCGCACAGCCCGGACGCGTGGTTCGGCCTGGGCATGGTGCATGTCCTCGGCGGCGACGTCGATCGGGCCATCGAGATGTTCTCCACGGCGAGCGAGCGCCGCCCCGAAGATCTCGCCTTCCGCCGCGCGCTCTGCACCGCACTGGAGCAGTCGGGACGCCTGGTCGAGGCGATGGCCCACTGGGTGCGTATCGGCGAGCAGGCCCCTGAGAACGCCAGGGCCTTCGCCAACATGGGCAGGCTCAGCCTGAAGCTGGGGCATCGCGAAGACGCGCTCCTGGCGTTCCGCCGCCAGGTCGATCTCGACCCCGAGGACTACCAGGGCTGGCTCCGCATGGCCGCCACCGCGGCCACCCTGGGCCGCGAGGACGAGGCCATCGCAGGCTTTCGGCAGTCCATCGCCCTGCGTCCCGCGCTCCCGCAGGCCCACAACGAGCTGGGGCGCCTGCTGGCCGCGCGGGGCCAGATCGCGCAGGCCGAGCAGTGCTACCGCCGCGCCCTGAACCACGCGCCGAGGTCGTTCCCGGCGCTGAACAACCTCGCCAACCTGATGCGCCGCTGCGGTCGGTTCGACGAGGCCGCGCGCCTGTACAACCGCGCGCAGTCCCTCCGCCCCGACGACACCGCGGTGGGCTACAACCGCGCGCTGTGTCTGGTGGACAACGGCCAGCACGAGGCGGCCCTGGCGTTCTACGACGCTGCGCTGCAGCGCATGCCGGAGAGCCCGCGCCTGTGGTGGGGCCGCACCCACGCGGTGCCCGCGGTCTACGATGACACCTCCCGCATCCCCGCCGAGCAGCAGGCGTTCGAGCGGCGCCTGACCGCCCTGGAGCAGCGCTACGACGCCCGGAGGCCAGGCGAACAGAAGGCCTGGTTCGACAGCCTCCTGCCGATGCCCGAGCTGCCCGCAGCCGAGCTGCCCCTCCGTCGCAGGTACGCCCGGCTGGTCCGTCACGTCGTGGCCGACGCGCTGCCGGGGTGGAGCGTGCGGCGCATGATGCCCGCGCCTCGGGGCGGCCGACTCCGCGTGGGGTTCGTCAGCGCCTACCTGACCGATGACCTGCTCACCTACCTGTTCGGCGGGTGGATGGCGGCATTCGCAGAGGCCGGCGACAGCGTGTTCGTCTACCAGGTGAGCCCCCGCCCGGCGACCAGCCGGCTGGCGTCCGTGGCGACGCTCCGTCACCTGCCCGGCCCCACCGATAAAGCCGCCGACTGCATCCTCGACGACCACCTGCACGCGCTGATCTTTCCGGAGATCGGTCGGAACGCGGGGGTGTACCGCCTGGCCGCCATGCGGCTGGCCCCGCTGCAGCTCACCACCTGGGGGCTGCCCGTCACGAGCGGGCTGTCCACGATCGACGCCTTCCTCGGCGCCGAGACCCTCGATCCGCCCGGCGCAGAGGCGCAGTACAGCGAGCGCCTCATCCGGTTGTCGGGCCTGGGCCTGTCACCGTCCCGGCCGGAGCCCTCGACCGGCGCGCTCCCCGCGGGGCTGGACAGCGGCACCATCGTCGCCCTCGGTCAGGCGCTCCGACACTACCTCCCAGAGCAGGATGAGCTCCTAGTCAAGCTGGTCCGCGCGGTCCCGGATGCGCGTCTGGTGTTCCTCCGCCACCCCAGCGCCACTCTGACCGCCCGCTTCCACGACCGGCTGCGCGCGCGCTTCACGGCTGCGGGGCTCGAGCCGGAAGACCACCTCCGGTTCGTCCCGCCCAGGGCCCGGGGAGCGCTCTACGCGGCGGCCCACATCCAGCTCGACTCCATCAGCCGCTCGGGCGCCGCGTCCACCCTCGACGCGCTGGCGGCTGGCTGCCCGGTGGTCGCCTGCGCGGGCCCCGATCTGCACCGCAGGATCGCCGCGGGGTTCCTCCTCGCCCTCGGACTGCCCGAGCTCATCGCCGACGACGCCGACGCGCTGGCGGCGCTGGCGATCGACCTCTGCCGCGATCCCGCGCGTCGCGAGGCGGTGTCAGCGGAGATCCGCGCGCGCGCTCCGCGCCTGTTCAACGCCCCAGACGCCAACCGCGCGGTGGTGGACGCCGTGCATCGGGAGGTCGGAGGGTTCCGGAGTCGCTGGCTGCTCAACGCCCCCCGGCGTCGATCAACAGGCCCTGTTTGATCAGCCAGGCGACCAGCAGCGCCGCCCGCCACCGCTCCCCGTCGAACAGCGCCGTCGCCGCCGCCGTCTCCAGGGCTTCCTGCGTCACGGGCGTCCGCGCCACCTCCAGCGCAGTCTGCGCGGCGGCGTCGTCGAAGACCGAGCGAAGATCGGCCATGATGGGGTGTCCGGCGGGCCCGAGGCGCTCGGCGTGCGGCGATCGTACGAGGCGCCGCCCCGCATCGCGCCACCCCGTGGGGAACCGCTCGAAGACCCTCCGGTAGTCGGTCGCCTGTAGATCCACACCCGTCCCGCGAGGCGCGTCGGGCTGCCCGGCCAATTCCTGCCAGACCCGGTCCATCCGCCCGATCACCGCAGGCCAGGCGAACCGGTGGGCATGCGCAGCGGCGGACGCCCCCATCTGCCGGCGCCGCTCGGGAGCCTCCTCGAGCACCCGCAGCGCCCGGACCACCGCAGGCACGTCGACCTCGATGGACTGCCCGAGGAGCAGGTGAAGCGGTCGCTCATAGAGCAGCCCACCCAGGGCGTCCAGGTGGCTTGGGGGGGCGTTCCAGCGGGTCGCGACCCGAACGCCGACGCCCTCGGGCACCGTGTCGCGGTAGCCGTCGAAGTCCGAGACGATCACGGGGAGGCCGGCGGCCATCGCCTCCACCACGCTCAGGCCGAAGGTCTCCTGGGGGTTGTCCACCAGCGACACGAAGACATCCGCAGCGGCCAGCAGATCCGCCTTCTCCGACTCGGGGAAGTCCACGCGCGTCACCAGGGCGTCCGCCACCCCCAGCAGCGTCGCCCACAGCTCCACCTGCCGCGCCGTGGTGGTCCCCTGAGCGGCGCCCGCCAGCACGAGACGCAGCGGCGGCGCGTCGGGCTCCCGCTGCCCCGCGCGCTCGGCGATGGCCCGCACCACCGGGAACAGGTCCATCTTGTCGTACTCCGAGAAGCGCCCGATCGACAGGACCACGAAGGCGTCGGTGGGCAGGCCCAGGCGCGCCCGCCCCGCGTCCCGATCGCCCTGCCGGAGCGCCGCGACGTCCACGCCCAGCGGGATCACCGGCAGATGCAGCGGGGGCGCGGGGGCGCGGAGGCCCAGGCCAGCGAGCCGCTCCCGCTGGAGGCCGAACGCCGCGATCACCGCGTCCCGACCGGCGGTGGACGAGCAGAACACCGCGTCGGTTGCCCGAAACCCCGCCAGCGCGAGATCGAGCACCGCGCGGATCGTCCGCGGGTAGCTGAGCGAGTGGATCTGCGCTGTGACCGGCAGCGCTCGCCGCGCGTGGAGGTTGCGGAGCTGCACGGCCGGCCCCAGGCGAGGGCTCAGGGCCGGCAGGTGCAGGGCGTCGATCTCATGACGCTCCAGCGCGCGGGGCAGCTCCAGTATCGAGCGGGAGACGAGGCGGGCGCCGCCGAGCGCGTCGTCGAGCCGCCGCACGGCCTCCGCCTCGGAGCGCTCGCCGATGAAGAAGCAGATCGTCTCGAATCCGCCGTGGGCCGCCAGCGCCACGAGGAGCGTCTGGTTCGCCACCAGCATCCCCACGAGGAGGCCCTCCGTGGAGAAGTTCTGCGGAGGGGCGAGCAGTCCGAGGGTTCGGGACATCACACGTCGGGGTCACGGGGACCCCAACGGTAACGCCCGCGCACCTCGAACGGCGCAGCTCAGGGCGAAGGCTCTGCCTGGCCGTCCAGCTCCAGGCCGACCTGATCGGGGTGCGCCGCAGCCCACTCGTTGTAGCCGTCCGCCGCCTCCCGCAGCGGTCGGTTGCGCGTGGCGATCGCCACACCCACGAGGCCGACAGCTGCGCCGCCCAGCGTGATCGGCAGCCCCACGGTCAGCGCCAGGGGTGCCCCCGCTGCGATGGCGAAGGCCCCGCCGCCCAGCTCCACGCCCAGGCCGCCGAGGGCCGTGATCGCGCCGATGTTGCGACGGCGCCGGGCGCGCCGGGCCTGCTCCTCGTTGCCCTCCGCCTTCTCCAGCGTGTCGAAGACCCAGTTCTCCATCTTGACGCCGTCCGCCAGCGAGTTGGACAGCACGTTGTGGTCATCCACAGTGGTCACGCCGCCGCGCAGCACCTTGATCTCGGCGGGCAGTCCCGCGTTCTCGATCTCCTTGAATTCGATGAGCTTGCACCGGCAGTCGGTCTCAGCGGTGGCCGGCTGCGCGAGCGCGAGCGCGATGAGGATGGGGTTCATGAGCGTCTCCTGTGTTGGGCTCGGGGCCGCAACGCAGGAGCGGTTGAGCGCCTTACAGGAATTCTCCTACGGGAGCGGGGCTCCCCGGCTCTACCACCCAGGCCACGAACTCCGCGACGACCGCGTCGGGATCGGTGGCGTCTTCGGTGAGCCGGTAGCGGGCGACGAGCCGCTCTCGGGACACCTCGACCAGCAGCCACCCCCGCCGGGTGAAGTCCCACCAGGCGATGTGTGTCTGCTCGGCGAGGACCGATCCGATCGCCTCCACGGCGAGGTCTTCGACCAGGGAGGTGATCCCCGGCACGATGAACTCGCTCACGGCAGCGGCGCTCTGCACGTCGAACGGATCGGTGGGGATGTAGCCGACCCCCGATGCGTGGATGTCGCCGCTGAACACCACGGGCTGTCCGGCAGCGGTGTTGGCCGCCAGCGCGTCGAGCAGCCGCTGGCGCGCCGTGGGGTAGCCGTCCCACTGGTCGGGGTTGAGGACCACCCCGCCGAAGTCCATCGGCAGCATCACCACCGGGTTGGCGATCAGCAGCCAGTCTGCGGCGTGGGCCTCCACGCGCTCCTCGAACCAGGCCTCCTGCGGCTCGCCCAGGAACGTGCGCTCCTCGTCGGTCTCGTCACAGCGCATGCCGATCTGATCGTCGCAGGGCTGCGGGTCGCGGTACTGCCGGCCGTCGAGCAGGACGATCTGCGCCAGATCGCCGACGGTGGCGTGGCGGTAGATCGGCAGCGCGTCCGACGTCGGGGGCTCCATGCGCACGGGCATGTGCTCGTACCAGGCCCGGTAGGCCGCGGCGCGTCGGGCGGTCCAGGCCGCGGGATCACCGCCGTCGGTGTGCGGGCCAGCGTGGTTGTTGTCGACCTCGTGATCATCCCAGATGGGCATCCAGGGCGCGCTGGCGTGGGCCGCCTGCAGATCGGGATCGGAGCGGTAGTGGCCGTAGCGGTTGCGGTAGCCCATGAGGTCGAACGGCTCGCCGGCCTCGTGGTCGCGCACCCCCGAGCCGCCGGACTCGTAGATGTAGTCGCCGAGGAAGATGAACAGATCCAACTCCTGCGCAGCGATGTCGCGATGGGCCACGTACCACCCCGCCGAATAGCGCTGACACGAGCCGAACCCAAGCCGCAGCCCATCGGGCCGGGCGTCTGCGCAGGGGAGCGTCTTCGTGCGCCCCACCGGGCTGGTGAAGTCTCCCACCCGAAAGCGGTACCAGTACACCGTGTCGGCGTCGAGCCCGTCGACGTCGATATGCACGCTGTGGGCGAGGTCGGCCTCGGCCGTCGCCAGCCCCTGCTGGAGCACCGCGCCGAAGGTCTCGCTCGCGGAGATCTCCCAGATGACGTCCACCGACTCGGCGGGGGTGGCGTCTACGTCGGCGGCGGTCACCGCCAGGCGGGTCCACAGGATGACCCGATCGTGGAGCGGGTCTCCGCTCGCCACGCCCAGGGTGAAGGGATCGGCGCTGAAGCTGCCCGACCGCGCCCCGTCGATCGCGCCGGACGCCGTGGGCGCCTCGGGGCCGCAGGTGCCGGAAGGATCTGTCTCGGGGGTCCCGGTGTCGGTCTCTCCACCGGAGCCGCCACCCTGCGCGCTGTCCGCGGCGTTGTCGGCGCCGCACCCCAGCGCGGCGGTGGCTGCGAGGGAGAGACGCAGAAAGCTCCGCCGATCGACCGTCGGCGCAGGCGGGGGATTGGGAGGCTTGAATCGTTGACCCATGGTCTACTCCGCTGGATTCTGCAAGTTGACCCACACCGCAGCGGGCTCGACCGGCGGCGCGCCGCCGAAGTCACACCCCAGGCCGGCGGTCATCTCCGAGTCGGCGGCGATGATGGCGGGCGACATCCCAGTGAACGAGCAGCCTAGCAGCCGGATGTTCTGGCAGAGGCCGCCGAGGCGCAGCCCGGTCCGCCCCGCCGCTGGCCGGGACTGCACCATCCGGCAGTCCACCAGCGTGGAATTGGCGCATGCATGCAGGTCCATCAGCGGTCCTGCGTCGGTGTCGCTGAAGGTGCAGGCGCGGAAGGCGATGCCGCGGGCGTTGTAGCAGTAGATCCCCGCGCCGTGGCCGCCGCTGAAGGAGACCCCGACCACCCGCAGATCGGTCGAGCGAAGCTCACCGAGGTCTTCGAGCAGGATGTGCTGATCGTTGCCGGCGCACAGCCCGCCCAGCCAGGTGATCACCTGGCAGCCCAGCAGGTGCAGCCCCCGGCAGGCTCCCCCGCCGAACCCCTCGATGCCGAAATTCTCAAGGCGCACGCCCAGGCCACGCTCGACGCGCAGCGCGGTCCGCTCGCCGCCGCCGTGGGCGCGCAGGGTGACGTTGCAGATTCGGGGGCGTGGGGAGGTCTCGGGGTGGGTGCTCGCCCGCGCCACCGAGGCCGCCCGCGCCCGCACGGGGCCGTTGCGGAGGTGCAGATCTCCGACGGCGTCGAGCTGCGCGTCAGAGCGCCAGGTGCCGCCACACAGATCGACCGGCAGCCCACGCGACAGGCCGGCCCGGATGGCCTGCTGGAGCGCCACCGACACGTTCTCCTCTCCCGCGCGGGCCCGCCCGCCGCAGTGGTACGGCGTGACCGCGGTGTAGTCCGCCCCGCCGCAGAGCACAGCGTACATGAAAGGCGAGACCTACTCGACGGCCTGCAGGCCAGCCAACGCCATCCCGAATATCACGAGGATCAGCAGGAGCGGCGCCAGCCACCACCGTCGGCTGCGCGAGAGCATGCGAAACAGCGACCGGAACACCTCCAGCCGCAACCCCCACGACGCCCAGCGTTGTTCACTCGTCTGCGGCGTGAACCACACGGTACGATCCCAGGTAGAGCGCGTCGATCCCGCACCGCTCGAGGGTCGCCAGCGCTTGCATCGGCGATGCCACGATCGGCTCTCCTTTGAGGTTGAAGGAGGTGTTCAGCACGCAGGGGTGGCCCGTTCGCTCCCCGACTGCCTCCAGGAGCGCATGATAGCGCGGGCTGCGCTCGGGGTGGACGACCTGCACGCGCGCGGTGCCGTCGGCGTGGGTGGTGGCCGGCAGCGCGTCACGTCCGGCGGGACGCACCGGACACACCATCAGCATCCACTGGAGCACGTGCTCAGCCCCCGGGGGGATCTGGAAGTACTCGTCGGCCGCCGCTGCGGTCACCGCCGGGGCGAACGGCCGAAACATCTCGCGGAACTTGATCTTGCCGTTGATCCGGTCCTTCATGTCGGCGCGACTGGGGTCAGCCAGGATCGAGCGATGGCCCAGCGCCCGCGGTCCCCACTCGAAGCCCCCCTGGAACCACCCGATGACGCTCCCCGCCGCGACGTCGTCGGCCGCGCGGGCGACCAGCGCCGCCTCGTCGAGCCGCTCGAAGGGGTAGCGCAGGTCGGTGAGCACCGCCTCGATGGCGGCGTCGTCCCAGGACTGCCCGAGATCTGCCCGCTCCAGCGGCGGCGGTCGGGGCTGCTCCAGCACCTCACACCATGCCCACAGCGCAGCGCCCATCGCGCCGCCGGCGTCTCCGGCCGCGGGGTTGATGAACAGGCTCTCGAACGGTGAGCGCGTGAGCACCGCGTGGTTGGCGACGCTGTTGAGGGCCACGCCCCCCGCCATGCACAGGTTGGCGCAGCCGGTCTTCTCGTGGAGCGTTCCGGCCAGATCGACCAGCAGGTCCTCGGTGACCGCCTGGATGCTCGCGGCGATGTCGGCGTAGCGACGGCCCTCGGCGTCCGACGGGTCGAACTCGCTGCCCGGAAAGCGCGCCGGCCCGAACAGCGCCTCGAAGGCCGCCCCGTAGGCGTCGGTGGCGCTGCGGTGGTAGCTCACCATGCTGGTGTCCACCGCGAAGCCGCCCTCAGGCACGCGATCGATCACCTGCCGAACCTGCTCGACGAACCGCGGCTCGCCGTACGCAGCCATTCCCATGACCTTGTACTCGCCGTTGTTTACGCGAAAGCCCAGATAGGCGGTGAACGCCGAGTACACCAGGCCGATGCTGTGCGGGAAGAGGATCTCTCCGAGCGGCTCCAGCCCACCCGGCCCCGCGCGCCACAGGGTGGTGGAGGCCCACTCCCCCACGCCGTCCGCCGTGAGCACGGCCGCCTCCTCGAAGGGAGAGCAGTAGAAGCTGCTGGCGGCATGCGACTGGTGGTGGTCTGAGAAGAGCAGCCGATCGGGGCGGATCCCCAGCCCTGAGGCGATGGAATTGCCCACCCACAGCTTCTCGGCGAGCCACGCCTGCGTGCCCCGGCGGAAGGCGTTGAAGCTGTGGGGGAAGCCCAACACCTGGGTCACCAGGATGCGCTCGAACTTGCGCAGGGGCTTCTCGTAGTAGACGACCCGTTCGAGGTCTCCGGGGCCGATTCCGGCGTGGTCCATGCACCATCGCGACGCCCGCAGCGGGAGCGCCGGATCGTGCTTGATGCGCGAGAAGCGCTCCTCGCTGGCCGCCGCCACCACGCGCCCGTTCCGCAGCAGGACCGCCGCGGAGTCGTGGTACAGCGCGGACAGACCCAGGACGTGCCGATCGGCCATCAGTCCTTACTCCCTTCAGCCCATCTCGCGGGCGCGGACCGGCGCCGGCGGGCGCGACGCGACAGCGCACAGTCCGCCCTCGCTCTTCTCGGTGATCCGCGCGATGATGCTGAACGGCCCCACCAGCAGCAGGTAGGCCAGCGAGAGCCACAGGCCAGCCATGAAGTGCCCCAGGTCGCGGCTGAACCGCAGCCACATCTGGGAGAAACGGCGCCACTCGACCTTCCAGATCGCCCGGCGGACGGCCGCGCTCTCACCGCGCTCCCGGGCCCGCTCCAGCTCCGCGCGGCTGTAGGAGATGTGGAACCGCTCGTCCCTGCCGATCTCCTCGAACATCCGCGACGTCTCGGGATCGTCCCGCATCAGGCCCGCGTAGACCTGGAACTGGTCGAACGCCCGCGCCTCGTGCGCCCACACGAAGGCCAGGAACTCCATCTCGGGGATCTGCTCGAACAGTGAGCGGTCGGAGCGGATGCCGTGGCTGCGGATGTAGTCGCCGTCATCCAGCACCGCACGGGTGCGGGAGCGCTCGCGCGACAGGGACTCGGAGCGGGCGCGGAACATGCGCGAGTGCTTCATCTCGTCGAGGGCGTGGCGGAAGTACTTGAGCCGCATGTCGCGCCGCTCGGTCTGCTCGGCGGCCACCAACATGTCCAGGCCGCTGCCGGCCTCGGTGTACGAGAACTCCGCCAGCTTGGTCGCCCCGCGGCCGGGGACCAGCTTCCAGACGAACCAGCTCAGGAAGGAGATGATGCGGTAGCGGATCGGGAAGGAGATCATGGCGCCGGTACTCATGGTGTCAGTGCCTCCCGAAGCGCCGCGGCGACCTGCGCGTGGCCCTCCACGGACAGGTGATAGTCCCGATCCTGGAACGCCGCCGGGCGGTCCTTCAAGATCGGTAGCAGATCGACGGTGGGCAGCCCACCCAAAGCCGCGATGAGCTGGTCGCGCAAGGTCGTCTCCTCCCAGGGCCGCGCGCCTCCCAGGCGGCTCCCAAACGGCGACGCCCCCCGCCGGCTCCGGGCCGCGGCCACGTCCACCGGGAGGAACGCCGCGCGCACGTCGAGGCCCGGATGTGCCGCGGCGAAGTCGACGATCGCCGCGCCCATCGCCGCCGACGTCGGCGCCATCTCCTGCGGAGCGACGAGCCAGCGCGGCGGATCCGCGGAGGCGCCCGCCAGCGCCGCGGGACCCTCCACCGCCAGGAGCAGCCCCGTGAAATACAGCAGGTGCGACCGCGACAGGGGCGTCCCCCAGAACCAGCTCGCCGCTGGCTCCTGGAGCAGCCAACCCCCGACGACGGCGTAGCGCTCGGCGGCGGGCTGCAGCGCCTCCTCCCAGTCGTTGGCCTGGTTCACCACCACCAGCACTCCGCGCGGCGCGCCGTCCGAGAGCAGATGCTCGGCCCGCGCCAGCGCGTCCGCCACGCCGTGACCCGGCACGCCCGCGTTCAGGTGCTCGCCAGCGAACGCCTCCGCGGCGTCCACCCCCCAGCCCGAGCACCTGGGAGTCGCCGACGATCAGCCAGCCCCCCGACGCCGCGCCGCCCGCGCGCCGGCCGCGGGCGTCGGTGCGGATCTCCGCGATGTCTCCCCCAGGGCTTCGCAGCAGCGCGACGGCCCCCGGCTGCAGCGACAGCCCCTCCGGGCCCTGCTGGAAGATGCCCAGGTGCGGCAGCGCGCCTCCGTCGATGCGCCGCAGCAGCAGCTCTGCCAGCCCCCCGCCGATGAGCAGCGCGAGGCACATGAAGACGAGCCGCGCGATCAGCGGCGGGGCGGTCTCCGGGTTCATCTGCTGCATGTGAGGGCCTACCCGTCGATCATCGGCGAGACCCACTCCGCCACCTGCTCGGCCATCACCGCGAACCCCTCGGCGTTGGGGTGCGCGCCGTCGAAGAACAGCGCCTCGCGCACGTCCGGCTCCCGCTCGAACAGCGCGTAGATCTCCTCAGGCAGCCTCCCGCGACCGGGCGCGGGCAGGTCGAGCCACACCCGCCCGCTGTCCTGATCGACCACCTGCAACCGACCCTCGCGCTCAACCAGCACCTCGCCGCGGCCCTCCTGCGCCGCCAGGAGCGCGGGCGTGAGATCGTGCACGGCGATGCCGTGGGGCTGCAGCGCCGAGGCCACCTCGCGGGCCTCCTCCGCTGAGCGCGCGCTGCGCCGATCGAACGTGGACAGCGGCGACAGCACCACCACCACCGGCGCCCCCAGGGCGAGCTGACAGCCCGCCACCTCGCGGGCGAAGCCGGGGACGGCCCCCGCGCCAGGAGGAGGCCGGCGCGTCCACAGCAGCAGATCGGGATCCAGGGTCGGCGCCTGGTCGCGGCACCAGCGCGCCATCGCGGTGGGGCCCGCAGACGGGCAGCCGGCGTTCAACACCTCCACGGCGCGCCCGAACCGATCGAGGTGGTCCTCCAGTCGCGCGGGATACGCCTCGTGGTCGTCCACACCCCACCCATGGCTGACGGAGTCGCCGAGCGCGATGATCCTGATCACGTCCGGGGCCGTCGGACCGATCTCCCGGGTACCCCGCAGCCGGCGGGAGTTGGTGTTGAGCAGCGCGCTGCGGGTGCGGGTGACCGGCAGGTTCGAGCGGCCCCCGCCCGCAGGCGGGTGTGGGCGATCGGGCATGACCACCAGGGCGTCGCGCAGACCGGGCTTGAGCCAGAGATCGCCGCCGACGCCATCCCAGCGCTCGGTGATGATCTGGGAGACGCCGCGCGTAGCGGTGCGCTGCTTCCAGACCACCGCGCCGACGCCGACCGTGGACGCGACGATGGTCGCGGCCGTGAGGCGGATGAGCATGCGAAGGAGCTCGGGTCGATTGAGGTTCAAGCTCGATCCCGGGACCGTCGGTGTGCTGGCCGCGTGCGTCTTCGACGTACTATATGATTCCAAGACCATGCCCCAACTCTCACCACCCGACCAGACAGTCGCTCCTCCGCTCGACAACGGGCGATACATTCTCCGATCGCAGATGGGCGTCGGCGGAATGGCGACCGTGTACCGCGGCTATGACAGCCGGCTCGGCGTCGATCGGGCGGTGAAGGTGCTCAACGCTGAGCTGGCGGGCAAGACCCGCATTCGGCAGAGCTTCGAGTCCGAGGCGCAGACGATGGCGCGGCTGCATCACCCGCACATCGTCACCGTGCACGACGTCGGTAACGAGAACGGCCGCCCCTACATCGTGATGGAGCTGATGCCGGGGGGGGCGCTCAGTGATCACCTGCCGCCCGACGGCATGGCCGCCCGCGCGGCGGTGTCGGTGATGGTCGGTGTCCTGCGCGCTCCGGCATGCCCACAAGCAGGGGGTGATCCACCGCGACATCAAGCCGGACAACGTCCTGCTCGCCGCCGACGGCACAGCCAAGCTCACCGACTTCGGCATCGCGCGCGTGATCGACCACTCCATGACGCGCACCAACGCGGTGATGGGCACCTGGGCCTTCATGCCCCCGGAGCAGCGGGTGGACTCCAAGCGGGTCGATGCCCGCAGCGACATCTTCGCGATCGGCGCGACCCTCTACCTGCTGGTCACCGGCAAGGAGCCATTCGACCTCTACGTCTCCGATCGCCACGAGCGCCTCTTCAAGGGAGTGGTGCCCGAGGTCGCGGAGGTCATCAAGACGGCCACCCGCTACGAGCCCGAAGACCGCTACGCCTCGGCCGAGGCGATGCTGGCGGCGCTGCTCGATCTGCTCCCGTCGCTCCCTGCGATCCCTGAAGACGCGGCGGGGGCAGGCTGGTCGAACCCCTCAGAAGACGCCACCTCCGAGATATCCCTGGGCACGCTCCGTCCGCGGGGCTCGTCGATCGATGAGTCATTCTCGAGCGATGGCGGCAGCGACCCGATCACCCCGACGCTGGAGACTCCCGGCTCGGAGACCTTCTTCGCAACTCCCGACTGGGAGCCCGGCCCCGAAGACGCGGCGGCCCCAGCTCCCGAGTCGCCGACACCGGATACGAACTCCACCCGGATCGCCGACGAGCCACCCCCTGCACCGACCTCACCTGTAGCGCAGCCCGCCCCGTCTACAACAACTCCGTCTGCAACAACTCCGTCTACAACAACTGCCCAGTCTACAACAACTGAGGCCCGTCCAGCGCGCCGCCCGTGGGGGGCCCTGCTGGCGGTCGTCGCGGTCATCGGCGGGGTGGGCTGGTACTTCAGCCGAGACTCTCCCCCTGCCGAGACGCCCGGGCCGGCGCACACCGCACCTGCTGATGCTCCAGAGCAGGCGGCGCCCGCTGCGGCGGACTCCACACCGGAGTCCGCTTCCGAGAAGACGGTCAGCTCCGCAGAGCCGCCGGCCAAGGCTTCGGAGACGCAAGCCGCGACAGAGCAGACAGCAACAGAGCAGACTGCGACAAAGCAGCAGACGGCGACAAAGCAGCAGGCGGTAACACAGCAGACGGCGACCAAGCAGCAGACAGCGACAAAGCAGCAGACGGCGAC
>CAYXGP010000155.1:17272-20874 GCA_964464515.1 uncultured Enterobacterales bacterium | reverse complement strand
GCTTCGGCGGCGCAGGTGTCGAGGACGGTAGGGGCGTGGAGCACCCGGTCGACGCGCCCCGAGGGCGCGACCACTACCGCCGCCGTCGCATGCGCGGTGCCCCTCTCGACGAAGATCGCGCAGGGCTCCAGGGCTGCAGCCCAGCGGTCGATGGTCAGCAGCTCGGGGACCGCCTCGGGCGCCCCGCGGTCGTGCCGGTACAGATCGATGAGCGCGGTCCGACGGACCCCGGAAGCCGTCGGCTCGCGGGCCTGCCGTCGCGGGCGGGGGGGGATCACCACCGAGATCGGCTGCCCCGGATCGAGCTGGAGGGACGCGACAGCGTCGGCGTCGGCGATCGCGACCGCGCCGGGATCGTCCGGGTCCCAGGCCCGCCGCACCCGGACCTCTGCGCCGGGCAGCGGCCGGCCATCGGGCGTGGTCACCCGCACGTAGACCCGGTTGCTGAGATCGGCCACCAGCCCCCCGGACTCCGTCTCGATCACCGCGGTGATGTCGGTGGTCGAGAGCACCAACGAGGTCTGCCCGCTGACGGTCCCGCCCGCCGGATCGGCCGCGCTGGCGATCACGGCGACGGTGGTGTGTCTGTGGAGATCCTCGGGGACCGCTGATAGCGTGAGGGAGAACCGCCCGGCGGCGTCGGTGCGCAGGGCATGTGGATCCGACCAGTCGAGCGGGAGCGGCCAGCTCCCGTCGCCGGTGAGGGTGACCTCCACGGCGGTGTCGGCGATCGGCCCGCCCGCGGCGCTTCGCACTGTGCCGGTGATCACCGGCGCTTCGCCGACCGGGGTCCAGGAGGTGGGCGTCTTGACGTCGAGCTCTCTGCGGGGGACGGTGAACGGCTCGACGGTCACCGTTGTGTTGGATTCTGTCGATGCAGAAATATAGCGAACGGTGTAGGTGCCGAGCTCGGCGCCGTCGGCGAGCGGGAAGTCGCTGGCGCTGATTCCGAACGGCCCGCTGGGTGCAGACTCATCCAGCAGCGTCGCGCCGGAGGGGCTCTCCACCTGGAGACGCCCCGGTCGCCCGACCAGGGGGGTGCGATCTTCCTGTCGCCAGATCGCGGCGCGGAAGCGGATCAGCTGGCCCGGTTGGTAGATCGGCCGATCGGTGATCACGTGGGCGAACGCCGGGGAGAAGAACGCCAGCGGCGCTGCTGCCTCTGCGGGCCCCAGAGACGTGTCGATACGGGCGCTCAGTGTGTAGTCGCCGTCGGCCAGCTCCGGAAGGGTCACGGAGGCGACGTGGTGCTCGCCGGTGACGACCCATTCGTCGGGGGCAAGGGGCCAGGTGTCGTCATCGGATGACAGCGCGAGCGTGATGGCCTCGGCGTCCAGCGGCGTCTGCTCGGTGCGCGTGGGATCGCCCTCGGTGTACAGCGCCGTGACACGCAGCGTGATCTCTCCGGGAGCGCCGGGCTGCAAGCGACGCGCCTTCATCGCGAGATGGGCCACGGGCGTACCCGCCGGGCAGGTATCGACGCGGAGCCCCCAGCGCACGCGAGCGGAGAGGCAGGTGCCGGACAGACCGTAGAGGACGGCCAGGCCGATGCTGGCGATGAGTGTGATCGCGAGGAGCCTGGATGTTCGCGACAACGCTGCCTCCGCGGGAGGCGTAACCGGCCGCGAGAATCCCGGGGGCAGACCTGCCGAACCGCGCCCTGTCGAACAGGGATCCGACCAGACGGGCCCCTACCGAACGACGCCCCTACCGGACAACAAAGTTCACCAGCCTGCCGGGGACGAAGATCTCCTTGATCACCGTCTTTCCCTCCAGGTGGCGCGCGACGTTGGGCACCTGTCGGGCTGCCGCCAGCACCGCCTGCCTGTCGGCGCCGCGGGGCACGGTCACCCGACCGCGCACCTTCCCGCGCACCTGCACCGCGAACACGGTGGTCTGCTCGACCAGCGCCGACGGATCCCACGTCGGCCAGGTGGTCTGACAGACCAGGCCGGCGTGCCCCAACCGCGACCACAGCTCCTCGCACAGGTGGGGCGCCCATGGCGACAGGATGGTCACCAGCGCTGCGGCGTCTTCGCGGCTCGGCGTCTTGCCGCCGCAGGCGTTGACGAACGACATCATCTTGGAGATGGGGGTGTTGAACCGCAGGTCCTCCAGGGCCTCCGTGGTGTCCTTGATCGCCAGGTGCAGCGCGCGCCGCGCGGCGGGGGCGGTGGCGCCAGCCGGTCGGGCCTGCCCGGTGTCCTCGTCGATCAGCAGACGCCAGACCCGCGACAGGAAGCGGTACACGCCCTCGCACCCGCCGTTGTCCCAGATCTTCGCCTGGTCCAGCGGGCCCATGAACATCTCCCAGGTGCGCAGGGTGTCGGCGCCGTAGCGGGCCACCACGTCCAGGGGATCGACGCTGTTCATCTTCGACTTGCCCATCTTCTCGATCTGACGGGCCACGGGCTCGCCGGAGCCGGCGCTGGCCCACGTCGTCGTGATGGGATCGCGCGACCACGGGGGCGCCAGGGTGTGGCTCTCTTCGCCCTCGGTCACTGTGTCGGCGGCGTGGTACCGCCCGCGGACGTCGCGGAACGACGGCGCCAGCAGCATCCCCTGGTTGAACAGTCGCTGGAAGGGCTCCTTGGTGGAGACCAGCCCGCAGTCGTACAGCACCTTGTGCCAGAACCGCGAGTACAGCAGGTGCAGGACCGCGTGCTCCAGCCCGCCGATGTACAGATCTACGGGCCCCCAGTACTGCTCGGCCTCTGCCGACCAGGCGGCCCCGTGGTTGTGGGGGTCCATGTAGCGCAGGTAGTACCAGCACGAGCCTGCCCACTGCGGCATGGTGTTGGTCTCGCGGCGCGCGGGCTGGCCGTTCCAGGTGGTCGCCACCCAGTCCTCGGCGCGGGCCAGGGGCGGCTGGCCGTCGGCGGTGGGCTTGAAGGCGTCCAGGTGCGGCAGCTCGATGGGCAGCTCTGCTTCGTCGACCGGGTGGACCTCGCCGTCATCGGTGATGACCACGGGGAAGGGCTCGCCCCAGTACCGCTGGCGGGAGAACAGCCAGTCCCGCAGCTTGAAGTTGACCTTGCGGGTGCCGATGCCGCGGGCCTCCAGATCCGCGGTCACCGCGGCCTTGAACGACGCGACGTCCATGCCGTCGTAGTCGCCGGAGTTCAGCGCTGTCCCGTCTCCTGTCCACGCAGCAGCTTGAATGTCGTGGTCCTCGGGGGCGGAGATCACCTGCACGATGGGCAGAGCGAAGGCCCGCGCGAAGGCGTGATCGCGCTCGTCGTGGGCCGGCACCGCCATGATGGCGCCGGTGCCGTAGCTCATCAGCACATAGTCCGAGATCCAGATCGGGATCGGCTGTCCGGTCAGCGGATTCGTGGCGTACGCGCCCGTGAACACGCCGGTCTTATCGCGCTCGGCGGCCTGTTGGCGCTCGCGATCGGAGCGGCGGCCGGCGCGCTCGACGTAGGCCGCGACAGCCGCGCGCTGCTCATCGGTGGTGACGGACTCGACCAGCGGGTGCTCGGGGGCCAGCACGCACCACGTCGCGCCGAACAGGGTGTCGGGCCGCGTGGTGAAGACGGTGAAGCCTTGCTCGGAGTTTGGCTGCCCGGAGTCATGCTGTCCGGAGTCATGCTGTCCGG
>CAYXGP010000155.1:0-17172 GCA_964464515.1 uncultured Enterobacterales bacterium | reverse complement strand
CCGGAGTCATGCTGTCCGGAGTCATGCTGTCCGGGGTCGGCGACCTCAAAGCGCACCTCGGCGCCCTCGGAGCGGCCGATCCAATTGCGCTGCATCTCCTTGACGTGCTCAGGCCAGTCCAGATCGTCCAGATCGTCCAGCAGGCGCTGGGCGTAGGCGGTGATCTTCAGCATCCACTGACGCATGCTCCGGCGCTCGACGGGCTCGCCGGTGTCTACGTACACGCCGTCGACCACCTCCTCGTTCGCCAGCACCGTGCCCTGCGCTGGGCACCACCACACCGGAACCTCCGCCCGGTAGGCCAGGCCGCGCTCGTGCAGCTTCAGGAAGATCCACTGGCTCCAGCGGTAGTAGTCCTTGTGGCTGGTGTTGACCTCGCGCTCCCAGTCGAACGAGAAGCCCAGGCGCTGCAGCTGCTCCTTGAAGCGCCCGACGTTCTCGGAGGTGATGTCGGCGGGGTGGCGGCCCTTGCGGACGGCGTCGCGCTCGGCGGGCAGCCCGAAGGCGTCCCAGCCGATGGGATTCAGCACGTTGAAACCCCGCAGGCGCTTGTACCTGGCGACGATATCGACGGCGGTGTAGCTCAGCGGGTGACCCAGATGCAGGCCGGAGCCCGAAGGGTACGGGAACATGCACAGGGCGTAGAACTTCGGGCGATCGTCGGGGGGCGCGGCGGCGAACGGCCGCTCCTCGGCCCAGCGGGCCTGCCAGCGGGGCTCGATCTCCTGGGGGTTGTAGCGGCTCATGGTCTCCTCCGGGTCGGGGCAGCGATCTAACGCTCCCCGCGGGCTGAGCCCGCCCGTGTCGGCTGTGCACCGACGGGAGCGGCGGCAAGCTTCACTCATGCTGGTCGCTCGTCCCTGATGCTCGCTCTCACAGTCTCGCGGTTCGCGGTCTCGTGGTCTCACGGTTGAGCGGCAACACTGCTTCACGGTCAACGGAGCCGCTCTGGAGGAGCCACGGTTTCGCTGAACCTCGGGTCGCTTCGCTCACGACTCCACGGCTCCACGACTCCACGGGCCGCGGTCCCCCCACGGGGGCGATCATCGAGGTCACCGACACTCAAGCCGCCTGCCCCGCCAGCGCTCAGTCGCTCCGCCGCTCCACCGCCAGGCTCCCGTCGACCTCCCCCATCTCGAACACAGCGTGGAGGTACACCTCTGCGCTCTGCTCGGTCATCTCGCCCAGCACCACCCAGGTCGTCCGGCTCTCGGCCACCTGTTCCCGCTCGCCGACGCTCACCAGCACCGTCAGCGGATTGCCGGTCTCGGCGCCGTACTTTCCGGCCTCGGGGCGGGCCGGCAGGTACGCCACCAGCGCCCCCTCGCCGCCGTCGATCAGCAGGCGACTCTCGCGGTTGTAGTCGATCATCAGCGCGGTGTCGCAGTTCGGCTCGAAGCCGGCGACGGTGCTGTTGAGGTCGCAGGTGGGGGCGGGCTCTCCGCATCCCGTCAGCAGATGGATCAGGACGAGGGGCACGCCATCACTCTACTCCGGACCGAGAGCGGTCCGGGAGTGGATAACCAGGCCACTCGCAAGAGACGGTGATAGCCTCCTGCCGGGTCGACCCATCGGTGATGCTCGGCGGCCAGCGGCATTCAGGCCAGCGTTTTTGGGGAGGATGACGAGATGAAACTGTGGTTGGTTGTGGCGCTCGCGGGATGCACCGGAAAGGGCGGCGGTGAGGACACCCAGACATCCTCCTCCACCTCGGGAACGTCGGCGGTCGCTCCGGGCTGTGAGGGGGTCTCGGTGACGGACGTGGGGATGAACACCGCGGTGGTGTCCTGGACCCCGACGGACGGCGCGAGCACCCGGGTAGACTACGACTGGGGCGGCGACACACTCTCGACGCCCACCCGCGACGACGGCGCGCACAACCTCCTGGGGCTCGCCGCCGAGGAGACCATCTCGTACTCCGCGGTCACCATCGACGGCGGCACCGAGACCACCTGCGAAGGGACCTTCGAGACCGAGCGGCTGCCGACGTTCTTCTCGGGCTTCAACATCACGGTGCATGAGCCGTCGCTGCTGTCGGATCACCGGTATGTGATGGGGACGTTCGTCCTGGCTCCGTCTGCGATCTACGTGATCAACCGCGAGGGCGACGTCGTGTGGTTCCACGAGGCGGACGACGAGCGGCTCATCTCCCAGGCCTCGCGGGTCACGGACACCACCGACATCATCTACAACAGCTTCGACGCCGACTACGAGGACACCACCGCCATCCTCCACCGCATGACAGGCGAGGGCGAGACCGTCTCCGAGACCCTCGCTGCGGATCATCACCACTCGTTCACACAGCTCCCCGATGGATCGATCGGCTACATCCGCATCGACGTGCGTGAGTGGTTCGACGAGGGGCAGGGGGAGATGGTGGACGTCGCCGGCGACGCCATCGTCGAGGTCGCGCCGGACGGCACCGAGCGCGTGCTCTTCTCGACGTGGGACGCCTTCGAGCCGATCAAGCACGATCTGTGGAGCGCCATCTTCTACATGGACGCGAAGGACTGGACGCACGGAAACGGCCTCCGCTACGTCGAGTCTTCAGATACCTACCTGCTGTCTCTGGGGTACGCCAACATCGTGGTCGAGGTGGACCGTGAGACCGGCGTGATGACCCGTTACTTCGGCGACGGAAGCGACTATGACTTCGCTCCCGGGAGCTTGCAGTTCGAGTTTCAGCACTCCGCGCACTTCACCGACGAGGGCACGCTGATGATGACCTCGACCGCCGGCAGCGGCATCCACACCATCGAGTACGAGGTCGATGAGGTCAACAAGACGCTCACCGAGGTGTGGTCGCACGCCAAGGACGAGGGGCACCTCGTGTTCGCCATGGGGCACACCCAACGCCTCGAGAACGGAAACACCTTGATGAGCTTCGGCTCCGGCGCACGCATCCGCGAGGTCACCGCCGACAGCGAGGTCGCGTGGGAGGTGCGCCTGCAAGAGAAGGGGATGGTGCTGTTCGGTGATCTGACCGCGTTCGACGACTTCTACTCGGTGGACTGAGCGCGCCTGCTGCGCGGAGAATCACTGCGCGGGAGGTCACTGCGCGGGAGGTCACTGCGCGGAGAACTCTCGAATCAGCAGGGTGTTGTCGCCGCGCGCCCGCGACCACAGGGCGGTGGCGTCCCGCACCCACAGCGCCCGCACGTCCTTCGGCGCGGGGCCGACCTGCACCGGCGGCAGCCCCTCCAATTCAAAGTCGCCGGTCTCCCACGTGAGCGTCTGCCAATGTTCGGTGGAGATCGTCTCGATGGGCGACGCCCAGGTCCGCCCTCCTGCGTCATGCAGAATCAGCTGGATCTCGGCGTCGAAAGAGACGGCGCGGATGGCGAGTCGGATCTGACGGGGGACGGGGGTGCCCTCGGCGAACGGCACCGCGATGAAGTCGTCGTCGCCCGGGCGCACGGTGGTCTGCCAGCGGAGGAGGGGGGGCTCCCCTGCGATCACCGTGAGATCCGCGGCGGCGCCCCGGGTCCAACCCCGCACCCACGGACCGGGAGCGCTGGGCGTCGGGGTGACGCGCAGGGGCAGGCTGGTCACCTCGCGGCGATGCATCTCGATGGAGCCCAGGAAGCGCCGGGCGTCGTCGCGGCGCTCATCGACCTCCAGCGATTTCTGCAGCGCCGACACCGCGCCGTCCGTGTCTCCCAGCTCGAACCGACCGCGCCCCAGCCAATACAGGATCTCGCCGCGGAGGGGATCGTCGTTGGGCAGGTGGGTGAGCAGCGCCTCGTAGACCGCCACCGCCGCGGCCGGATCGCGATCGACCGAGGCGATCAGCCGGCCGTTGTACAGGGCGGCCCACACCTCGGGGCCAGCGGCCTGCGTGTTCGTGACCAGGAGCAGCGACAGCAGGGTGTGCATGGAGCGAGTCTATCTCGCAGGTGGCGCAGCCGACCCCGCAGCGTCTACGATGGCTCGCGGAGGGGACAGCAGCCGTGAGATGCAGACCGATATTTCGTGTGGCCCTGGTGTCGCTGGGGTGCGGGAGCCGGGGAGACACGGGCGCGACGCAGGGCTCCTCCGGCACACAGGACGCCTCTGGCACGCAGACCTCTGGCACCTGGACCTCCTCGAGCACGCAGACCTCCTCGAGCACAGGGATGGACCTCGCGAATCCCATGTCCAGCTGGGAAGGCTGGGAGACCTGGGACTTCTCCGTCAACGCCGCGGCGGGTGAGGCGATCCCCGGCAGCTACGACTGCGCGCTGCTGTGGTGGACCGTCGGCACGCCGGTCGATCCGATGACCTGCGACGGCTGTGACTTCGAGTTCGACGTGGACTACTCCATCGACGTCAAGAAGGGCTCCGACAACGGCGAGGTGCATGGCTGCGCGGGCGGTGACGGCCGCATCCGCTGGGCCTGGTACGGCGGCGAAGGCGTCCTCGGGTACGAGTACGGTGGATACCTGTTCGGCCTGGAGGGCACGCTCACCGGCGCCACGCTGCGCTACGACTACGGCTACACCGACTACCCATACAGCGGGTACTACTTCACCTACAACGTCGTCGGCGAGGCCACCGTCCGCTGACTCGCGCCCTCGGGAGCGTTCATGTATCGTCGATCCTTCAGCCTCCTCTCGCTCGTGGTCGCCGCTTGCTTTCTGGGCCGACCGCCGGAGTGTGACGACGGTGAGCACGAAGAGCACGGTGAGTGCGTAGACGACGACACCGCGCCGAAGGAGACACCGGTGAAGGTGGAGTACCCGGACTACACAACAGACGACGACGACGACACGGACTACACCACGGACGATGACGACGACGACACCTCGCCGCCGATCACGACGACCACCCCGACCGAGTTCACCACCTGGACAGGCACCGAGTCGCTGGACATGAGCCTGGACGCTGCCCCGGATGACCCCATCGACTGTCACCTGGTCTGGGCGACCCACGGAGAGCGGGTCGTGCCGCCTGTCTGCAACGGATGCGAATTTCAATTCGACATCGACTTTACCTTTGACGCAAAAGAGAGCTCAGACAACGGAGAGCTCCCGCGCTGCAGCGGCATGGACATCGACCTGTCCGTACGCTGGGGCTGGTACCCGCTCCGAGGCCTCCTGGGGTACGAAATCGGCGGCGAGGTCTACGGGATGTACGGCAGCTACGCCGACCGGCGGATCACCTACGGGTACGGATACGCCGACTACCCGTATGGAGACGAGTATGTGACCTACCTGAACGCTGGCGAGGCGACTCTACAGTAGCCGAACTCCTTCTGATGCTGTCCTTCTGTTGCGATACAGCTATGGGTCCGTCCAGAAACAACCATCCTGTTCTCGACCCCGATCCATCTCGCCCAGCGCCCCCTTCGATCCTCGAAGTATCCAGATACGACTTCGGCTTTCAGGGAGCACTGAGCGAGCGCCTCGGAGCCGACATTCAGAACGGTTGTTTCTGGACGGACCTTATCCTTCCGTCGCGATGAATTTGTAGCCGACGCCATGCAGCGTCTCGATGAATCGAGGGCTCGACGCGCGATCGCGGAGCTTCTTGCGCAGCGTGAGGACGTGGGTGTCGACCGTTCGCGTGGCGATGCCGGCCTTGTATTCCCAGACCTGCCGCAGCAGATCGTCGCGGGTGAGGATGCGACCCTTGTTGTGCAGAAAGTACCGCAGCAGGTCGCGCTCGCGCTTGGACAGTCGCTCCTCGCTGTCGGCGTGGGTGACCTTGAGCTGATCGAGATCGATCGAGACTTCGCCGAACCGATGCACCCGCCGGGCCCCGCCCGCCCGCCGCAGCCGGGCTTCGATGCGGGCCTTCAGCTCCATCAGCGAGAAGGGCTTGGTGACGTAGTCATCGGCGCCTACTCCGAACCCGACCAGCTTGTCGGCCTCGCTGGAGCGCGCCGTGAGGAAGATGATCGGCCGGTCGAACCCACGCTCGCGAAGCTGCCGGCAGATCTCGTAGCCGTCCATGCCGTCGGGCCCCTGCGGCCCTTCGTGCAGCATCACGTCGAACACCCCGACGTCGGGCGGGAACCGCCGCGCCAGGTCCAGCGCCTCCGCGCCGGTGCGCGCGCCGCGGACCTCGTAGCCCGAGCGCTTGAAGAACTTGAGGAGGGTGTCGAGCACTTCCTGCTCGTCTTCTACAAAGAGGATGCGGGCCATCACGCGCTCCGGCTGTTGTCGCGGCCTAACCCGCCGCCCCGCCCACCGATGGGCCCCTTGTCTCGGAACGGGAAGCGCAGCGTGAACGTGCTGCCTTCGCCGAACCGCGACTGGACCGACACCGATCCCCCGTGGGCACGCATGATGTAGCGGGTGATGGTGAGGCCGATCCCGGTGCCCTTCCGGCGTCGCGCCCGCGGGTTGGGGCTCCGGAAGAACGGCTCGAAGACGTGCCGCAGCTCCGCCGGCGCGATGCCGATGCCGCGATCGGAGATCACGATCTCGACGCCGTCGCTCGCCACCCGCCCGCGCACGCCGATCCAGCCCCCCGACGAGCTGTACTTGGCGGCGTTCGAGACGAGGTTGATCACGCACTGGGCCACGGCGTCGGGGTCGTGGTGGACCTCCGGCAGGTCCGGAGGCAGCTCGACGTCGAGCTCACGATCGGCCAGCTCCTGCGACTCCGAGACGCTGCCGATCGCCCGCAGCACCGTGTCCTCGATGTCTCCGGCTCGAAGGCTGTAGGTCTTTGCGCCGCGCTCGATGGCCGAGAAGTCGAGCACGTTGTCGACCAGTCGGCTGAGCCGCTCGCTCTCGCGCACGATGGCGCGGTACGCCTGCTCGAGCTCCTCGGGGGTCTCGGCGAGTCCCAGCAGGAGCGCCTCGCCCTTGAGGCGGATCTGCGTGATGGGGCTGCGAAGCTCGTGGGAGACGCTCGCGGCGAAGTCGGTCTTGACGCGCGCGGCGTGCAGGTCGCGCTGGATGAGCCCCGCCGACATGAACGCTCCCAGGCCGATCACCAGCACCGCCAGCACGATCACGCCGATGCGCTGGTTGCGCTTGCGCCGCTGCGTGGCCTCCAGGGCCGCAGGATCGCGGACCGTCACCACCAGCGACCACCCCGTCAGCCACGGCGCGAGGCTCTTCTGCACCAGCGGGTCGTCGGGCACGGGCTCTGGCGGGGACAGCAGGTAGGCGGCGACGGGGGAGTCGGGGTGCACGCCGCCGTGGGCGTCGGCCTTCAGCGCCGACGTGATGGCCTCCAGATCGAGCCCGAAGGCGTAGAAGTCGCCGTCCCACCAGGTGGTCGCCCACAGCGCCTGCTCGCCGATGCGCCAGTGGAGGTCGCCCGGACTCACGCGCAGCCCCGTGGTGGTGGCGATGCGGTGCTCCAGCTCCGGCAGCAGCTCCCCGGCCCAGTACAGCATCGTCGAGCGCTCGGCGACCCGCCCCCGCGTGGACGCCGCCCACTCGCGCTCGCCGTAGGGCTCCAGCAGCGACAGCGCCCGCCGCGCGACGGCGGCCTCGGCGCCCTGACCGACGATCCACCGGCTGGTCAGCAGCGACTCGACCAGCTCCCGGAGCGCGGTGGTGCCCTGCTCGGGGGCGGGCTCGGAGGCGGTGCGCATCAGCAGCTCCGCGCGCTCCAGCCGCGCCAGATCACCCAGGCGCATCCCCCAGGGGTCGCGGAGGTCGGGGTACCGCTCCACGATCTCCTCGAGGGCGTCCACTGCCGCGCGGGTGTCGCCCGCCTCGCCCAGGGCGCGCGCCAGCTCGAATCGCGCTCGCCCCTCGAAGGCGCGGCTCCGCGCGCTCGCCGCGGCGGTTCGGAACAGCTCGGCGATCTCTCCGGGGCTCGCGCCGGCGTTGAGGGCCGCCCGCGCGGCGATCCACTCCGGCGTGAAGAAGCCCGCGGGATCGACGCGCGTGGTGGGCTCCCGCCGGAACGGCGCCAGGAGCCGGCCGTCTTCGGAGAACCGCAGCGAGACCAGGAGCTGCGCGTGCAGCTCACCGGAGCCCTCCACCGGGCTCCGCCCGGCCTCCAGGCGATCGCGCACGCGCTGCTCGAAGGCGGAGAACGCGCGGTCGGTCTGCGACCAGAAGGCGTTGGCGGTGCCCTCGGCCTCGCGCTCGACCTCCGCGGCGACCGCGAGCTCCTCGGTGCGGATCGACTCCAGGCCGAAGGTCGCGAGGAGGAGCGCGGGGGTGACGATGGTGATCGCGACCACCAGGATGAAGCGCAGCACCCGCTCCAGGTGCTGGGCCTCCTCCATGGCGCGCACGCGCCCTCGGCGGATCGCGAGGATGCGCTGGAGCACGAGCTGCAGCCACGATCTGCGGGCCATGATCGGGCAGTCAGCTGCGCGCGGGCGCTTCAGCTGTGGAGCAGGCCGGCGAGCAGGGAGGGCTCGACGCGGACGCGCTCACGTCGCTGGGGCCCCGGATCATCGACAACCTCCTGCAGGATGTAGGTGATCTCGCGCTGCCGCTGGCACAGGATGCGGGCCATCCCCATGAGGAGATGGGTCGCCAGGGGGTCGTTGGCGGCGAGCAGGCCGTGGAAGGCCTCGCGGCTCAGGCGCAGCAGCCGCGTGGGCAGCGCCGCATACACGCTGCCCATTCGGGGAGCGTCGTCGATGAGGCCCATCTCGCCGAAGGCCTCTCCGCGCTCGAGGGTGGCGAGGGTGTGCGGGCTGCGCGCCCCCGACTTGGTGACCGCCACCTCTCCATCGTAGATGAGGTACCAGGCGTCGCTCTGGTCTCCCTCACGGAAGGCATGGGCGGCGGGAGCGAGGTTCACGATCTCCAGCTCTGCGGCCAGACGCGCCAGGCCCTCCGGCGGCCGCCCCCGAAAGTAGTCGGTGCGGGCGAGGAACGCCTGAATCTCGGACAGGGCGAGCGGCATCGGGGGCTCCCGGTTGCCCGCAAGGTAACCCGTCGGATTGTTCGCGTTCTGTCAACCCCGCCGCGGACCCTGCGAGGGCGCCTTCATTCAGGTATGGTGGGCCGCTTCGAGGAGGACGCCTTGCGCTTCACGGTAACGGGAACCGGTGCCTACCACCCCCCCCGCATCCAGACAGCCGCGGAGCTGGCGCCGCTGGTCGGACGCTCCGAGGCGTGGATCCTCTCTCGCGCTGGCGTCGCCGAGCGGCGGGTCGCAGACGAGCCCATGAGCCGCATGGCCGCGCGGGCTGCCGCGGAGGCCCTGGGCGACGGACCGCCGCCCGACCTCGTGATCAACGCCTCGCTCACGCCGATCCAGCTCATCCCCGACAGCTCGGTGTTCATCCTGCGGGAGATGGGCCTCGACGGGATCCCTGCCTTCTCCATCCACGCCACATGCCTGTCCTTCCTGGTGGCGCTGAATACCGCGGCGAGCCTGCTCACGTCGGGCGCCTATCGCCGCATCCTGGTCGTGTCGTCGGAGCAGGGCTCGGTGTGCCGAAACATGGACGAGCCGGAGTCGGCGGTGCTGATCGGCGACGGCGCCGCCGCTGTGGTGCTCGAGCCCACCTCCGAGGGGACCGGCCTGCTGGGCTTCAAGATGCGGACGTACCCCGAGGGCGCAGACCTCACGGAGATCCGCGGCTGCGGCACCCGGGTGCATCCCAACAACCCCGAGATGACCCCAGCCGACAACCTGTTCCACATGCGGGGGCCGTCGATCTACCGGATGGCGCTGCCGCGGGCGCGGGCGCTGCTCGAGGAGCTGCTGGCCGAGCTGGAGATGACGCTGGACGACATCGACCTGATCGTGCCGCACCAGATGTCCGGCCCCGGGCTGCGCGCGGTGGAGCGCTATGGATTCCCGCCGGAGAAGATCATCAACATCGTCGGGCGCTACGGCAACTGCGTGGCTGCGTCGATCCCGATGGCGCTGCACGAGGCGGTGTCGACAGGGAGGCTACGGCCCGGACACCGGGTCATGCTCATGGGCACCGGCGCTGGCCTCTCGGTGGCTGCCGCCGTCCTGCAGTGGTGACGCTGCAGTGGTGACGCCCTGGTGAAGTACCTGTAGTGGAGGAGGAGAGTCATGTTCCTGTTTCTGGCGACTGCGGCGCTGGCGGCCGCTCCCGTACCCGAGGGGCTGGGCGACTGGTCGATTCTGAGCGACGACGAGATCTGGGTGGGCTGCACGAAGGTGGGCGGGCAGGACTGGTGCCGCGCTACCTCCGAGCTCGACGTCTCGATCGATCAGCTCTCGGCGCTGCTGCACGACATCCCGCGGTACCCGCAGATCTTCGACCGCGTCTCGCAGGCGGCCGAGCTGGAGTCCGGGCTGGTACACGTGGTGCTGAACATGCCCTTTCCGTTGGCCGATCGCGACTACGTCGCGCGGTTCACCGAGCACCACTCCGATGGCGAGAAGGTGTTCCGCTGGGTGGCGGACGACGCGGCGGCCCCGCCGGCAGACAAGGTGGTCCGGCTGGTGAACTCCGCGGGGCAGTGGCGCCTCGTCGATGAGGGCGGCGCGACCCGGGTGGAGTACACCTGGAACGGTGATCTGGGCGGCGACGTGCCCTCGTGGGCGCTGGAGCGAGCCTGGCGGCTGCAGGGGACCGAGGTGATGGAGTGGCTGGCGGACGCCGCCGCCGGACGTCCGGCGCGCGCCACGCGACAGGCCGCGGGGATCTGACTCAGCCGACCTGATGCGAAGTAGGGCCCAGCAGATTATCCTCGGGGTTGGAGAAAATTCCCACCAGGGACATCGTTGGCCCCCGCCGCTGTGCACGCTGCCCGGCCGGACCAGGGCCCGCCGTCCCGGTGACCACGAACACCTAGGAGGAGCCCTTGGGCGATCCGAACCAGACCGAGACTGCCACCCCCATCGCGGTGGAGACGAACGAGACCCCAGCCGTGGAGCCGCAGGCCGACACCGCCGCTGATGACGCCGAGCCGGCCGCCACCGAGCTGGCAGGTAGTGAGCCGGAGGCCGCCGCACCTGTCGAGGCCGCCGCACCTGTCGAGGCTGCCGCACCTGTCGAGGCTGCCGCACCTGCCGAGGCCACCGAGGTGGCTGAAGCTGCCGAAGCCGTTGAGGCGGCTGAAGCTGCCGCCCCCACCGAGGCTGACGCTACGCAAGCCGCGGGATCCGACGCTGCGCCAGAGGCCGCTGCGTCAGAGTCCGCTGCGCCAGAGGGCGCCCCGGCCGCTGACGCTGCCGCGAGCGGCTCTGACTACATCTCCGATCGTCGCTTCGAGGATTTCCCGCTCTCACCCGAGGTGCTGGCGGGGATCCACGAACACGGCTACCGCGTGGCGACAGCGGTGCAGGCCGCCGTCATCGAGCGCATCGTCGCGGGCCGCAACGTGGTCGTGCGGTCGAAGACCGGCACCGGCAAGACCGCCGCGTTCGCCATCCCGATCATCGAGCTGCTCGAGACCGGCACCGGCAAGACCGGCGCGATGATCCTCGCCCCCACCCGCGAGCTGGCCCGTCAGGTCGGCGCGGAGTGCAAGGCCCTTGCGGCGTCCAAGGGACTCACCGTGAGCGTGGTCTACGGCGGCGTGGGCTTCGGGCAGCAGGAGGCGGAGCTCAAGGCGGGCGCGGACATCGTGGTCGGCACCCCCGGCCGCATGCTCGATCACCTCCGGCGCAAGAACCTGAGACTGTCGCAGGCGCGGCTGGTGGCGCTGGACGAGGCCGACGAGATGCTCTCGATGGGCTTCTACGAGGACGTCTCCAAGCTGATGAGCGCGACGCCCGAGGGGCGCCAGTGCCTGTTCTTCAGCGCGACGGTCGATGAGCGGGTGCGCGCGCTCATCCACGGCTTCGCGACCGATCCCGAGGACATCCGCCTGTCCACCGACACCGACAAGGTCGAGGGGATCACCCACGTCCTGTACGAGACCAGCACCAGCTACCACAAGGCCCGGGCGTTGCTCGCGCTGATCGAGAAGGAGCGGCCGAACAGCGCCCTCATCTTCTGCAACACGCGTGAGGACACCGCCACCGTGGCGAGCTTCCTGTCCCGGCAGGGGCTCGACGTCGAGATCCTCTCCGGCGAGCTGCCGCAGCGCAAGCGCGAGGAGGTGATGGGGCGCATCAAGGAGGGTCGCACGCAGTTCGTCGTGGCCACCGACGTCGCCGCGCGCGGGATCGACATCTCCGATCTCAGCCACGTGGTGAACTACTCGCTGCCCTTCGATCCGGCGGTCTACCTGCACCGCACCGGCCGCACCGGCCGCATCGGAAAGCAGGGCATCGCCATCTCGCTGGTCGGCGGCCCGGACATCCACACCCGGGCCACCCTCGAGAACCAGTACGAGATCGCCTTCGACGTGCGGGATCTGCCCACGCCCGAGGAGGCGGCGCGGCTTCGCCTGGAGACCCAGGCCGCGGACATCCTCGAGGCCGGTCGCATGATGGCCTATGAGGGCTTCCTCGGCACCGTCGCGGCGGTGAAGGAGCGGCCGGACGCCGATCGCATCTTCGCCATCGCCCTGCGTACGTTCTTCCTGTGGCAGCGCCAGAAGAAGGCCGAGGAGGGCGGAGCGGGCTCCATCGAGGCCCTCGCCGAGTCGCGCTCCGAGAAGCGCGAGGGCGGTCGGGGTCGCGGCGGTCGCGGTCGTCGCCCTCCGCGGGACGGCGGCGGGTCCGGCGGCTCTGGCGGGTCCGGTGGCGGTGAGGGCTCGGGTGATGGGCGGAAGCGTCGTCGTCGTCGTCGTCGCCGGAGCGGCGGCGGTCGCGGAGATGGCTGAGTGCTCCTGCTCCAGCTCGCCGGTCCTCTGATGCTGCTGCTGGTGCTCGGCGCCTGCGTGGCGGCGGTGGCCGGCGAGGGGCGCTGACGTGAGCGCGTCGTCGGGCCTGGGGTTCGGCACGCGCTTCGACGCGGCGCTGGCGCGCAGGGGGCCGCCGGCCTGGTTCACGGTCGACGCTGGCGGTGAGCTGCGGTTGGCGCCGAATCGCACGCGCGACGCCTGGGATCGCCTCCCCCCCGAGGCCGGTTCAGGGGCGCTGCCGCTGGAGTGGTGTCACTGCCTGGTGGGTGATCGCGCGACGGGCTGGGTCCAGTATGTGTTGGTGACGGCACCGGGACTCTGTCGAGAGCATCCCCGAGCGGTCATTCAGCGCTTCGAGACGCAGCGGGCCGCGCTGGAGGCCCTGTCGGCGCTGGGGCCTGTCCCGGTGGAGCGCCCCGCGGCGGGGTGAGCGCATGCAGCAGCGGGCCGGTCCCGCCGCCCAGCCCATGGCCCGCCGAGCGGAGAAGGAGGACCTCGACCCAACCGATCGCCCGGTCGATGGCGGTCTCCAGATCAGCGCCGTGCGCGATGAAAGCGGCTATCGCCGAGCTCAGGGTGCAGCCCGTTCCGTGGGTGTTGCGTGTGTCGATACGAGCGCGACGCCAGGCGCGGGTGCGACCGCTCGGCAGGGTGAGCCGATCGATCACCTCCGATCCGGGGGTGTCCCCGCCGGTGATGAGCACGGCGATTCCAGTGGTGCGTGCCCACTCGGTCGGGGGCCTCCCGTGGAGCAGCCAGCTGGCTTCGCTCGCGTTGGGTGTCACGACACAGACCCGCGGCAGCAGATGATCGTGCAGCGCGATCACCGCGTCTGCGGAGAGCAGGGCGCCCCCGCGGCTGGCGAAGCGGACCGGGTCCAACACAACTGGAGCGTCCGACTCTGCGAGCGCGTTGGCGACGGCCCCCACCGTGTCGGCGGCCCCCAGCATCCCGATCTTGACGGCGGCAGGCGGGATGTCGTCCAGCACCGCGGCGATCTGCGCGGCGACCAGCGCCGGGGGGAGGGGATGCACGGCGCGCACCCGCCGGGTGTTCTGCACCGTCGCTGCCGTGATCGCGGCCATCCCGTACACACCCAGGGCGGCGAAGGTCTTGAGATCGGCCTGCACGCCGGCGCCGCCGCTTGGATCGGACCCGGCGATGCTGAGGACTGCAGGAGGGGCAGCGGGGGGGGGCGGGACCTCCAGGCTCACGGCGTCCTCGGCGGATCGTCGGGCTCTCCGAGCAGATCCTGCGGACGATCACCTGGCGGCCGGTAGAACGCCGTCGCGTCGTCCTCTTCGATCCAGCCCATCCCGGCGGCGGTGGCGTGGCCCACCCGGACCTGCGACAGCGCAGAGACCTCTCGCTCCCCGGCGGGCGTCACGGGGATGTCGACCGCCATCAGCTCGGCGAAGCGCTGGGGGTACACCAGGGGATGATCGGAGGTGGCGAACGGCTCCACATACCCCTCGGGGTGCTTCGCGCGGGAGGTCTCGGGATCGTAGGTGTCGAGGGCGCCCAGCGCGTGCCCCAGCTCGTGGGCCACCGTAAGCACCGCGTAGGCGGCGTTCTGCTCCTCCAGATCGATCCAGCACACCGCCAGCCGGCCGTTGGCGGAGCCGCGGGAGTGCGACGCGGTGTCTGCGCCTGCCTCGCCGTAGATCACGAAGATGCGCACCCCGTACGCGCCCAGATCGATGCCGCCGTCGTGCGCGAGCGAGCGGAAGTAGTGCGAGTAGCTCCAGGAGCGGCGCAGGAGGAGCCACGGGGGATCGCCCGGCATCCCCAGCGGCGGGGGGCGCACCGAGCGCGACCAGGGACCGACGATGTCGGTGCGCAGGTAGCCGGCGATGCCGCCGCCGTAGCGCTGGCGCTCGTTGTTCATCCACGACGCCAGATCGTGCAGGGTGGGGCCCGAGAGCGTGGGCGTGGTGCGTCCGTTGAGGTGGTGGACGATGGGGGCGCTGACGCCCGACGGCTCGACATACTGGAGGATCGCCGCATGCACCGAGCCGCCCGGATCGACGGCCGCGCGGTCGTCGCGGATGTACTGCCACACCTCGAAGCAGAACACGCTGAACATGAAGAACATGAACAGCTGACGCAGCCGCGTGCGGTACCGGGGGCTGCGCCCACCCGCCAGGCACTGCGGACACGTCGCCTCTCCGCCGGCCCGTTCCAGACAGCGCTCGCAGATCCGCTCGCCGCACAGGGCGCAGCGGCGCGTGGCGAGGTGGTTCATGTGCGCTGGGCAGAACGCCGCGCGGCTGGCGTGCTCCTCGATGATCACCACCGCGCACCCCAGGGCGCGCAGGCGTTCGGCGGTGTCGCGGGCCTGCGCCAGATCCTGGGTCACCCGCACCACGGCGGGCAGATCGGCCTCCTCGAGGCGGCCCTCGCCGGGGACGGGCTGCTCGCCCCGACGGACCAGCATCACCCGCCAGGACGCGCCGGATTGCTGGCCTCGCGCCATCGCTCCCCCGCGGGCCGCGCTGGGCGCGGCGACATCCGCCATGATAGCCGGGCGGAGCCGATCTCCCACGGACCGATGACCGCTCCGCTGTTCGCCATCTTCTGCGCACTCGCGATCGTCTGGCTGGGGGATCTGCGCGCGGCGGCGTTCGAGACGTCGCTGGTGCTGCTCGTGTGGGGCCTGGGGGTGCTGACGCTGCCCCGGCCGCGGCTGTCCGTGCGCGCCCTGCTGGTCGCCTCGGCGCTGATCCGGCTGGCGCTGCTGGCCTCCGAGCCGTCGCTGTCCGACGACGTCTTCCGCTACCTGTGGGAAGGACGCGCGGTGGCAGAGGGTGGAAACCCGTACCTGAGCCCGCCCGCCGATCCGGCCTGGGGCGCGCCCGACGACATCCGTGCCCTCGTCAACCATCCCGAGATCACCGCGATCTACCCGCCGCTGGTGATGTGGTTCTGCGCCGTGGTCTCGTCGGTCTGGTACGACCCGATGTCGATGAAGCTCCTCATGGGGCTGTGTGATCTGGCAGTGGTGTGGCTGCTGGCCGACATCCTACAGAGGCGGGGGCAGGGGCGCGGGCCGGCGTGGCTGTACGCGCTCCACCCCCTCGGCGCAGTGGAGAGCGCAGGCAGCGGGCACCTGGAGTCGCTGGGGCTGATGATGGTGATGCTGGCCGTCCGCGACCACGAGCGGGGACGTCCCGGCGTCGCGTGGGTGGGGTTGGGGGCGATGATCAAGCTGCTCCCGGCGGCGCTCCTGCCGGTGGTCTGGCGCCGCTCTCCGGCCCTCCTGGCCGCCGTGGTAGGGCTGGCGCTGGTCACCACGATGCCGTTCGCTGACGCCTCGCTGTTCACCGCGATCGGCACCTACGCGCGCCACTGGTCGTTCAACGGCAGCCTGTACGCGATCCTCGCGCAGCTCCTCGGCGACCTCGCCCGACCGGTGGTGGTCAGCCTGTGGATGCTGGCGGTGGTGGTCGCCCTGCGCCGGGGGAAGAATCTGGCCAGGGTCGCGCTGTGGGCAGGCGGTGCCTTCGTGCTGCTGTCCCCCACCGTGCACCCCTGGTATGTGCTCTGGGCGTGGCTGCCGGCCCTGCTGTGCGGCGTGCGGGCCTGGAGCATCCTGGCGACGCTCATCCCGCTCTCGTATGTGGTGCTGTCGAGCTACGATGCAACCACCGGCGCGTGGATGGAGCCGCGGTGGCTACCCTGGGTGATCTACCCCCCCTTCTTCCTGGCGCTCCTCTCGGAGTCGCTGTGGGACTGGATGCAGCCGGGGCCCTGGGGCGCTGGCGGCGCGAAGCGTCGGTCGTCGCCTGCGTCCCCGACCTGACCCGCCCGCTCGATCCGTCCCCCGCCCTGACGGCGCTGGCGGAGCGGGTCCGGAGCTTGCGTGTGGTGATCGGGCTGGGTCTGCATCGGCGCATGACCGAGGCGGAGCTGGCTCCGCTGGCGAGGTGGAGTCCCCTCCAGCATGATCCTGACGACGTCGTGTCTACCGCGACGGTCGATGGTATCCCCGGCGCCGTCGGTCGCCCGGTGGCCGAGGCCGAGCACGTCGTGAGCGTGGGGGTGGCCGAGTTGCATCAGTACGCGGGGATCTCCGGCGGACACAAGGGCGCGGCGGTGGGCTGCGGCGGGCGGCAGACCCTGGCGGCGCTCCACCACCGCGACCGGGTGATCGACCCGCGGATCCGCCTGGGACGTGTGGAGGGCAACCCGTTCCGCGCGGCGATCGATCGGCTGGGGGTGGCGGCTCGGTGCGAGCTGGCCCTGCTGTGGGTGCCCGCTCCTCGTTCGGACAGCCCTGGAGTCTGGATCGCCGGGGAGCCGAGCGCCGTGGTGCGCGAAGCGTCGCGGAGGCTGAGCCCGTTCGTGCCTGTGGCGCGGCGCTGGCCAGGCGCTGTCTTGCGGGTGCCGCGGGTCAAGGCCGCCAGCCTCTACCAGGCCAGCCGCGCGGCCACCTACCTGGCGCTCTCACCGGCGCCGCCGGTGCGGGAGGGCGGCGCGCTGATCCTCGACGCCCGCTGCCCCGAGGGGCTGGGCGCAGAGGCGGGGTTCGTCGGCGCGCTGG
>CAYXGP010000154.1:0-20945 GCA_964464515.1 uncultured Enterobacterales bacterium | reverse complement strand
ACCATGCGCGCCGGCGGGCTCTTCTCACCGGGTGAGCGGCTGCTGATCGACACCGTCGCGATACCCGCCCCCGGTCCCGGCGAGGTGCGGGTGAAGGTGCGGGCGTGCGGACTGTGCGGCACCGACCTGCACCTCGCCGTGGTGGGTGACCTGCCCGTCGCCTACCGCCCCATCACGCTGGGCCACGAGGCCGCCGGCGAGATCGACGCGCTGGGCGCGGGCGTGAAGGGCTGGCGCGCGGGTGACCGGGTCGCGCTCTTCCCCAGCGTGAGCTGCGCAGCGTGCCGCTTCTGCCACAAGGGCCGAGAGTCGCTGTGCACCGACAACCAGGTGCTCGGCATGATGCGCGAGGGCGCGCTGGCCGAATATGTCGTGGTGCCCGCGCGCTCGCTGGCGGCGGTGCCCGCGGGCGTGCCCTTCGACGTCGCAGCGGTCGTCACCGACGGCGTCGCCACTCCGTTTCATGCCCTCCGCGGACGCGGCGGGCTCGTCGCAGGCGAAGCGGTGGGCGTGTTCGGGTGCGGCGGCCTCGGAACCCACGCCGTGCAGCTCGCTCGTCTGATGGGCGCGGGGTTTGTCGCCGCCGTCGATCCCGATCCCGCCGCCCGCGCCCGCGCCCTGCGGCTCGGCGCGGACGTCGCCATCGACCCGCTCACCGAGTCCCCCCGCCGCGCCCTGCGGCCCCACCTGGGTCGCCGCGGCCTCGATCTCGCGCTGGAGTTTGTCGGCCGGGCGGACACCGTCGAGCAGGCGCTAAGCGCGGTCGGCCGGGGCGGTCGCGTCGTGGTGGTGGGCGTCGGCACCGCGCGCCCCACCCTGCCCCCGCTGATGAGCTTCGTCGGTCAGGAGAAGGCGCTGCTCGGATCCTTCGGCATGGATCGCGCAGACATCACCGACATCTATGGCCTGCTCGCGGCCGGCCGGCTCGACCTCTCGGCCTCCGTGACCGCCCGCTTCTCCCTCGACCAGACCAACGCCGCGCTCGACCGGCTGGCCAACAAGGACGGGGGGGTGGTGCGGGTGGTCGTCGCCCCTGACCCGTCGGAGCTCCCATGACCGGACCCCTCGGCTTCCTGACCGCCTCCACGGCACCCGGCGCGCTGCATACCCCGGAGCGCGTGCCGGAAGACGACCAGCTCATCGCCCACGCCATCGGCGACTTCGTCGATCGCGAGGTGCTCCCGCGGGCCGACGCGCTGGAGACCGGTGACCTCGACATCCTGCGGCTGCTGTTCAGCCTCGCCGCCGACGTGGGCCTCACCGGCATCGCCATCCCCGAGCGCTACGGCGGCGTCGGCGCGTCCATCCGGGGCACGATGCTCGCCGCCGCCGAGCTGGGGCGCCAGGAGTCGTTCGCCGCGGCCATCGGCGCCCACATCTGCATCGGCAGCCTGCCGCTGGTGCTGTTCGGCTCCGATGAGCTGAAGGAACGCTACCTGCCCGACCTCGCCAGCGGCCATCGCATCGGGGCCTACGCGCTCACCGAGCCGGACGCGGGCTCGGACGCGCTGGCGGTGCGCACCCGCGCGGTCTCGGTCGGCGAAGGCGGCTGGCGGCTCACGGGAGAGAAGCAGTTCATCACGAACGCCGGCATCGCGGGACTCTACACCGTCTTCGCGCGCGCAGAGGGCGACGCGTTCACGGCGTTCGTGGTGCCCTCCGAGGCGCCGGGCGTGACCCCGGGACGCCCCGAGTCCAAGATGGGCCTGCGCGGCTCGCTCACCGCGCCGCTGTCTCTGCGCGACACCCCCACTCCGCGCGGACACCTGCTGGGGACCCTCGGCAAGGGCCATCGCGTCGCGTTCAACGCGCTCAACCTCGGCCGCATCAAGATGGGCTTCGGCTCGCTCGGGGCGTCCCGCGAGGCGCTCGCGCAGTCCGCCTGCTACGCCGCGGAGCGCCACCAGTTCGGGCGGCCCATCGGAGAGCTGCAGCTGGTGGCGGCCAAGCTCGCGGGCATGGCGAGCCGCGTGTTCCTGCTGGAGGGCGTGTGTCATCGCGTCGCGGGCGCGCTGGACGAGGCGCTGCCGGACGGCCTGGGTGACACCCCGCCCGAGCGCCTCCACCAGGTGCTCCGCTCCCACGCCGTCGCGAGCGCAATGCTCAAGCTGCTGGGCTCGGAGCTGCTGTCGTGGGTGGCTGACGAGGCGGTCCAGCTGCACGGCGGCTACGGCTTCATCGAGGACTACGGGGTGTGCCGGCTCTACCGTGACGTGCGGGTGAACCGGCTCTTCGAGGGCACCAACGAGGTCAACCGGCTCATCGTCGGCGGCGCCGTGCTCGGCGACACCGACCGCGCCGCGCTGCTCGACCACGGCCGCGGGGACGCCCCTGGCGCAGCGCCGGGGCTCGACGCGCTGTGCGCTGACCTCCGGTGGACGCTGGGGCGGGTCGTCGCCGCGGCCCACGAGCAGCGTGCCGTCGGGCAGGCGAACCGAGAGCACACCGACCAGCTCGTGCTGGCGGGCATCGCCGATCTCACGCTGGAGCTGTTCGCCCTTGACACCGCGGCCGCCCGGGTCGCAGGCCGCGTACCGACCAACACGGCGCACGACGAAGCGCTGCTGCTCGTCTCGACGGAAGACGCCCGCGCCCGGATCGTCGCGACCCTCGTGCCGCTCATGTCGCGGCTCGCGGCCCCGAACCTGCCAGAGCTGGTCACAGCCCTCACAGCAGGCGCCACCGACGCCGTGGACGCCCGGCAGCACATCGCGCGCGCCGCGCTCGACAGCCGCGGCACCCTGCCGTGATCCAGCCCTTCGCGGAGCTGCCGCGCGGCCCCGGCAAGGTGCTGCCGCTGGACGACGCGGTGCGGCGCGCGGTCCGCCCGGGGATGTCCCTGCACCTGGCGTTCACCCACAACAGACCGGCCGCCGCCATCGCGGCCCTGGTGCGGGCGTTCCGCGGGGAGCGCCCCGGCTTCACGCTGGTCCACCTGTTCACGTGCGGCCCCGCGCTCGCCCTGCTCTCCGAGGGGCTGGTCGATCGTCTGATCACGGCGCTCGTGTGCGAGCCCTACCCGGCGCCCGCGCCCTCCCGCGTCGCTCGTCGCGCGCTCGCTGCCGGCGTCACCCTCGAGAGCTGGTCGGTGCTCTCACTCATCGCCCGCCTGCGCGCAGCCGCGCTGGGCTTTCCGGGGCTGCCGGTGCGCGGCCTCTCGGGCACCTCCATCGCCACCGACAACGACGTGCTCCACCGCCCCGACGGACTGATCGAGGTGCCCGCGCTGGCGCCGGACCTCTCCTTCGTGCATGCGCCGTGCGCCGACGCCGCCGGCAACGTGCTGCTCACCCCACCCTACGGCGAGGGGCTCTGGGGGGCGATGGCAGCGCGCGAAGGTGTGATCGCCACCGTCGAGCGTCTGGTCGACCCCGAGGTGCTCCGTCGCCACGCACACCTGCCGGTGATCCCCGCCGAGCGGGTGCGCGCTGTGTGTGTTGTGCCCTTCGGCGCCCACCCCGCAGGGCTCGCCGCGAGCGGCATCGAGGGGGTGGAGCCCTACGGCGACGACGTCGCGTTCTACGCAGCGGGGCGGCGAGCGGGCCGGACAGAGGGCACCTGGTCCGAGTGGGTCGATCGCTGGCTCGCGCAGCCCGCGGATCGCGACGCCTATCTCGCCCGGGTCGGCGCCGAGCGCCTGCTGTGGCTCCAGGGGAAGGCGCGCCCGGACTCGTGGCGACCCGAGTTGCTGTCGGCGCGCGCTCGCCTGGATCTGGCGGCACCAGCTACCCCCACCGAGGCGATGGTGGTCACCGCAGCCCGAACGCTAGCTCGCAAGACCCCAGCCTCGGGCGGCGCCATCCTGTCGGGCCTGGGCGCGGGCAACCTGGCCGCGTGGCTCGCCCACGGCCTGCTCTCTGCAGAGGGCACGCCGGTCCGGCTCGTCGCGGAGCTGGGCATGGCCGGGTACGCGCCGCGGCCCTGCGACCCGTTCCTGTTCAATTTCCGCAACCTGGCGACGTGCGAGGTCCGCGCCGACGCGCTCACCGCGCTGGGGCTGCTGGTAGGAGGCGCAAACGCCGACTGCCTCGGCGCGCTCGGCGCCGGACAGGTCGACGGCCGCGGACGCTTCAACTCCACCCGCCTGGCAGACGGCACGCTGCTCGTGGGCTCGGGCGGCGCAGCGGACGTCGCGGGCACCGCGCGCGAGGTGGTGCTCACGCTGCCCGCAGCGCCGGGCCGGCTGGTCGAGGCGGTGCCCTACGTCACGGGCATCGGCGAGCGGGTGACCGCGGTGGTGACCGACCGGGGCGTGTTCGAGAAGCCGCTCGGAGAGGCACCGCTGCGCCTCACCCGGCTGGTCGGAGCAGCGTCCGGCGACGCAGATGACCCCGAAGACAGGGTCCGAGACCTCTCCGCCCGCGTCGGCTTCTCGTTCGCCGTCGATCCTGCCCTGGTCACAGAGCCCCCCCCCACCGCACCAGAGCTTGAGCGCATTCGCCTCCACGATCCCGAGCGGTTCTTTCTCGGTCCTGCGGCCGATGCGTGATCCCACCCCGTGGACGGGTGGAGCTACCGGTCAACCCCGCGGCGCGACGCTACCGGGGGTCGCTGCGCTTCGAGCGCGGAGGCCCCCGATGAACAGCATCACTCGAAGAGAGCCCCGCCCGGAACGCCGACGCCCACCCGATACAGCGCGTCGGAGAACAGCGACGTGGCGTAGAGGCTGCACGGGTCCCAGTCATCGCCCCGACCGAAGGCGATGGACGCTGCCCAGTCGACCCCCTCGGCGATGATCTCCTGGTCGCCCTCGGGGGTGATGCGCGCGATCTGGCCCGGCAGATTCAGCGCGACGTAGATGTCCCCCGCGGCGTCGATGGCGACGCCGTCCTGGGTGGCGCCGTCGTCCAGGACGGCCAGCGTCTCCCAGGAACCGGCGGCGCCGTCGGAGACGGGGATGCGACCGAATTCGCTCGGCACGCCGTAGGTGTTCGCGACATACAGCCACGCTCCCGCAGGGTCGAAGACGAGCCCATTGGGCGTCGGCAGATCGTCTGCCCAGACAGCGACCTGACCGTCGGCCGTGACCTCGTAGATGGCGTTCGCCGTGTGGGTGGCTACCAGCAGGCTACCCCAGGGCGTGCCAGCCGGGAAGTTGGCCGACGGGATCCCACCGGCGACGGTCGTGGTGCCGCCGCTGTCGACATCGACCGCCACCACGCTGCCGTCGCCGTCGCCCGAGGCGACCACCAGGCCGCCCTCCCACCAGGCCAGCCCCACCGATCCGGGGACCGCAGCCAGCTCAGCCCAGCTCCCATCGGGCCAGACCTCGGCGACGAAGCCGCCGCCGCCCACTGCGGAGCCCCCGACGAAGAGTCGCCCGTCGGGTGAGAAGGCCACGCCCTCGGTGCCGGCGGTCCCGTCGCGCTCGAAGCCCGCGGCCAGAACCTCTACCTGTCCGGGGTCCAGCGTGTCGGCCGGGCAGGACAGCGTCGCGGTTCCCGACGGGGTCGAGGTGCCCGTCGAGGTCGCGGTGCCGGAGATCGCGGTGCTGCCCGCGGTGCCCGACGGGGCGGCTGTGTCTGTGGACTGCGAGGTGCAGGCGAGCGTGAACGTGATGAGACCGGGAAGCATGGCGCTGATGTATCGCGGCACCCAGCCGAGGGCCCCCACCCTCACTGCACGCGGTGGGCTCACTGCAGACTGTACAGATCGGTGATGGGCGTGGACCGACCGATGTACTCCGCCCGCCACTGGACGTCCCAGACCACCTCGCCCTCAGGCGTGATCTCGCGCAGACGCGGCGAGGCCCCATAGTTGTGCAGGATGTGTCCGCCGGCCGTGTAGTCGGCCTCACCCATCGTGTCGCCGTACACGCCCTCCCCCTCCCCGAACGAGAAGACCTCCACCAGCGTCTGCGTAGACTCATCGAGCGCGTACTCCCGCAGCACGGTCTCCCGGCCCCCGTCGGAGACCTTCGAAGAGACCAGCAGCGTACCGTGATCGGTGTAGTGCCCGCCGTGCTGCCACCAGAACGCAGACTCCGGGGGGTCGAAGTCCCAGGCGTCGTCGCCCAGGTGGCCGAAGACGCGCAGCGTCTCTCCGGTCTTGTGATCGATCTCGATCATCGTCTCGACAGAATACAGGGAATACAGGAAGGAGTCCGTCTCCTCATGCCAATACAGCGTGTTGGACCCGCAGTAGGCGCTCCGAGGTGCGTCCGACGCCTCCAGGAACGCGCCGCAAGACCAGACCACCTCCGTCTCTCCGTCGGGGCTCAGCACGGTCAGCTCCTCATCGCCGTAGCCGCGAACGGCGGAGCCCCAGGCCAGACTGCCGTCTGAGAGCTGGGTGAACGGGTGGTGAGCCCCGGGGGTCTCCCAGGTCTGCAGCACGCCGCCGGTGAGGTCCAGCTCGTCCACCGTGGCCGCGGCCCCCTGGTCGAAGATCGCCCAGAAGGAGTTCTGATCCATCAGGATGGACGTGCCATCTGCGGAGAGCTGCGTGTGCAGGGAGATGCGCTGCCGATCGTTCTCCACCGCCCAGACAGCGCGCCCCTGGCGGTCGATGATGAAGGCCCACGAGCCGTTGAGGCTGGCCGAGGAGCTCGCTCCGGCCATGCAGGTGAGCACGAATCGCGAGGACGTGTCCCAGCGCTCGGCGTCACCGCTGACCTTCACGGGCACGGGCGCGCCGTCGGGCAGGGGGCCGGTGGTGGCCGTGATCTCCTCGCTCTGGCCGCCCTCCCAGGCCACGCGGAGCGTCACCTCGGCGTCGAACGGCGCGCCCAGCACCCGATCGCTCGCCGCGCCGGAGCCGCGCTCCTGGGACGGGCTGCTCCACCACTCGCCCTCGTCGAAGCTGAACTCCAGCCAGGTGGCCGCGCCGGAGCCCTGGGTCCAGGTCACATCCAGGACGCTGCCCATCCCCGCATTGACGACGGCGGTGAGCGCGCTCACCGGCTCGCCGGTGGTGCCGCTGGTGCCGCCAGTGGTGCCCCCCCCCGACGAGGTCCCGCCTGAGGTGGAGCCGCCCGAAGTGGTCCCGCCCGAGGAGGTCCCGCTGGTCGAGGCGGTGCCCGTCGCAGAGGAGGTCTCGGACGAGGGTTCAGAGGAGCAGGACAGCAGGAGGGCGAGCAACATGGCGATCTCTCAGCAAGAAGGAGGCTCTCAGCAAGAAGGGGGTGCTCAGCAAGAAGGGGGCGCTCAACAGATAGCGAGACGGCGACGACAGCGAGGCCGCACATCCATCGACCGGCAGCGTACCGCCGTGGGTCCCGGTCAGCGACCCCCATGACGCCCGCGACGCACCCTCGAAGACGGTCACTCCGGGGGCGGCACCAGCTCATAGAGGTCGTCGATCATGTCCGTGCGCCCGAGCAGGCGCCCCCGCTCAGACTCGAATTCGAGGAACCAGGCCAGCTCCCCGTCTGGGGTGATCTCCTTGATCGTGCCCACCGAGCCGGTCGCGTGGAGCGTGTTGCCCCCCGGCAGACGCCAGGCCTGTCCGTTGAGACCCGCGCCCTCGTTCTCGTCGAGCCCGTAGCTCCAGACCTCGGTGAGGCCACGGGCCTTGTGGTCCACCGCGTACTCGCGCACCATGGTGACCTTGTCGCGACCGGAGCCGCCCTCTGTGGACACCAGCAGCGTGCCTGAGTCTGTGTACGAGATCCCGTGTTGGAAATCGAACTGCGCATCCGGCGGGTCGAAGGAGTAGCCGTCGTCCGCGCCGCCCGCCCACCACCGGGTCTCTCCGTCGGCGCCGCTCACCTCCAAGACCACGCTCTCGTCCCAGAAGCTGTACAGATACGAGTCGGTAGACTCTTCGTAGTACAGCCCATTGGATGAGCAGTACGCGCGGGCGCTGCCCGGGTAGTCCTCGTCGCAGCGCCACAGGACGGTGGGCGTCTCTGCGCCGGGAGGGAGCTCCACCAGGGCCTCCACGCCAGGCACGTGGTACTCGCTCCCCCACGCCAGTGTCCCGTCGGGATGCTCGACGAATGCATGCACCAGCCCGTCGGCCGCGATCTCCTCGATCTCGGCGTCCAGATACTGACGGTGGATGGTCGATCCCGCGCCGCCGTTCGCCCCCCAGTCCAACCAATAGGTGCTCTCGTCCCAGAGGATGTACCGACCCGTGACCGATACCTGCGCGAACAGGGTCCAGTGTTCTTCTGGGGCGACCTGCGCCCAGACCGGCCGGCCCTGCCGATCGACGATGAAGGTCCAGTAATTGCCCGGGTTCCAGCTCCCCTCGTTCTCGCAGACGGAGCTCAGGACATAGCTGCTGCTGGAGTCCCACAGCTCCTCTCGGCTCTCGTGGAGGGTCCCCAGGGGCAGGGCGCCGGGCAGCGGACCGGTGGTGAACGCCTCCCCCTCGTTGACAGTCGAGTCGACGATCACGCGCCACTGCGTCTCGGTGTCGAAAGGGATCCCCAGCAGGATCTGCTCGTGCGCGCCGGCCGCGGCGTCGAATTGCGGAGAGGAGAGCCACACGCCGTCATCGAAGCTGTACTGGACCTGAGCGGGCGCCGGAAGACCCTGCTCCCACGAGACGTACGCCAGGCTGCCGATGTCGCTGTGCAGACGCCAGCCCCCCACGACCACCTCCAGCGTGTCTGTGGTCGTACCCGGAGAGCTCGTGGTCGTACTCGTGGTGGTGGTCGAGCCCGTGGTCGAGCCCGTGGTCGCGCTCGGCGTGCTGCCCGCGGGTGTGGTCTGCTCGGTGGAGGCGTTCTCGGCGCAGCCGAAGAGCAACACGAACAACAGCGGCGGTACGAGATACATCGGCGTCCTCGAGTTTCTGGTCAGGGGTTGGTGACGGTGAGATCGTCGTAGGTGATCTCACCGTCGTTGTCGTAGGTGTACAGCCCGATGGTGCCCGGCCCCAGCGGGGACGTCCCCGAGGAGTAGCTCACCAGCTCCAGCCCATCGAGAGACACCGCGATCACGCCCGCGTTGACAGAGACCGCCAGCGAGGCCCACTCATCGCTGGCCCGGCTCAGGTCCCAGGTGCCGTCGTCGGCGCCCAGGGTCGTGCAGGTCCCCGCCACACACTGCGTCAGCTCGACGCGACCGCCGCTGCTGTAGGTGCCGTAGTAGTCGTTCGGATCGAGCCAGGAGGCCAGCCAGTAGTCGGACGCGCCGTCGACGGCGAAGCCGATCCCGGCCGCGTTGTTGGCGCTGCCTGCAGAGAGCACGTCCACCGCGATCGTGAACTCCTCCAGCTCCCCCAGGTCTGGCCCGGTGGCGAACGAGAGCGCCGCGTCGCTGCTCTCGGTCAGCACGCCGTCGGACATCGACCACGACGGAGCGTTGCCGCCGCCCAGATCGAGGGTGCTCCAGTTCGTCCACGCGCTGTCGTCAAAATCATAACTGTAGACAGACGGGTCCACGCAGTCTGCGGTTCCATCACCGTCGGAGTCGAGCCCGTCGGGATCGGTGATCCCGTCGCAGTCGTTGTCGAGTCCGTCGCAGGTGTCTTCGGCGTCGGGGCTGATCTCCGGATCGGTGTCGTCACAGTCGGCGGCGTCGCCCGCGACGTATCCGCTGGGCTGCTCGCAGCTCTCGGTGGTGTATGCATCGGAGCCGTAGCCGTCGCCGTCGTAGTCGATGACCCACACATCGGCGCCGGTCAGCGTTGAGTCATCATCGTCGATGTCACCGTCGCAGTCGTTGTCGGTCTCGTCACAGACCTCCTCGGCGTCGGGGTGAATCGCCTCGTCGGCGTCGTCACAGTCGTCGTCCGAGCTGACGGCCCCGGAGGGCTGCTGACAGGCGAGCACCGGATCGTCTGCGCTGCCGAAGCCATCACCGTCGGCGTCTCCGTACCATGTGTCGGCAGTCGAGGTGTCCAGCGAGCCGTCCGCGTCGTCGATCGCGCCGTCGCAGTCGTTGTCGAGAGCGGGTCCCGAGGGGTCACAGATCTCGCTGGCGTCCGGGTTCACGGTGTTGTTCTGATCATCGCAGTCGGTGGCGTCGGTCACCGCTCCGGCCGGCTGTTCGCAGGCCAGCAGCGCCGCGGAGGCGTCCCCGAACCCGTCGCCGTCGTCGTCCGAGAACCACGTCTGCGCCGTCGAGACATCGAGGGAGCTGTCGGCGTCGTCGGTGTCTCCGTCGCAGTCGTCGTCTACTTCGTTGCAGATCTCGCTCGCTGAAGGGTGGACGTCGGAAGTGGTGTCGTCACAATCCTCGCAGGCGGCCCAGCCGTCGGTGTCGGCGTCGGTATACCCCACCGACCCGTCGCAATTGTAGTCCGTCGGATCGGTACAGTCGCTCTCGTCCGCGCCGGGATGGACCGCGTCGTCGCCGTCGTCGCAGTCTCCGTCGAGCGCGGCGTATCCGCTGGGGGCGACACAACCTGTCAGCGCAGAGTCGGAGCGCCCCCAGCCGTCGGCGTCGAGATCGAGGTAGAACGTCTCCTGCACATCCTCATCGATGTCGCCGTCGCAGTCGTCGTCGGCCTCGTTGCACAGCTCCTCGGCGTCGGGGTGGATCGCGTCGTCGCTATCGTCGCAGTCACCAGCCGCGGCGGTGTAGCCGTCCGCGGCGTCGCAGCCCGTGATCACGTCGGCGCCGTCGCCCCACCCGTCGGCGTCCGCGTCGGCGTACCAGCTCTCGGTGCCATCCTCGTCGATCTCACCATCACAGTCGTTGTCGCTGTCGTCACACAGCTCAGGGGCGCCGGGGTGGATCGCCTCGTCGGCGTCATCACAGTCGCCAGCCGTCGCGCTGTAGCCGTCGGGGATCGAGCAGGACTCCGTGGTGACCGCCCCATCTCCGAAGCCGTCGGCGTCGACGTCGGCGTAGTAGATGTCTCCCGACTCTTCATCGATGACGTCGTCACAGTCGTTGTCGATGCCGTCGCAGATCTCCAGCGCCCCCGGGTTCACCGCTGAATCTGCATCATTGCAGTCCTCGCCGATCTGGTAGCCGTCGCCGTCGGAGTCGGACGCCGCGGTGACCACCTGTCCGGTGTCGACGGTGACCGCCTTCTGGGAGGTGCAGCCGAGGAGCAGACCGAACCACAGGGTTCTACAGAGTGCTGAAGATGTCAGGAACATGGGCGCCCTCGATGGGTGTCGCTCCAAGCCCCTAACCGGACCCTGATCTCCGTCTGCCCCGCGCGATGGCGCTGTGCAGACCCTCCCCCGTCAGGCTAGCATGCCCCATGCGCCCACGCCTCACCTGCCCGCTGGCCCTCGCCTCTCTCCTCGCGTGCATCCCGGCAGCGGTCAACGTCCAGGAGAGCACAGAGACGACCATCGACGCGACGACGTCCACCATCGGCGGGACCACCGACCCCGACCTCACGGACGCCGTCTACGATCCCGAGCGCCTGCTGCGCGTGCAGATCGAGATCGACGAGGACGACTGGGACGCCCTGCGGTTGGAGTCCCGCAGCTTCTTCGACGCGCTGGGCGACGAGGACTGCCTGAGCGAGCCCTTCGGCAGCCCGTTCGAGTGGTATCCGGCAGACGTCTGGATCGACGACGAGTCCATGGGTCGGGTGGAGATCCGAAAGAAGGGGTTCTTCGGCTCGCTGGACGAAGACAAGCCAGGTCTCAAGCTCGATCTGGGTGAGTTCGACGACGACAACACCTTCGAGGGCGTGCGAAGACTCACGCTGAACAACTCCATCTCGGACCCTTCCTATGTGCGCCAGTGCGTTGGCTATGAGTTCTTCCGCGAGGCGGGCCGTCCCGCTCCGCGCTGCAACATGGCGACGGTCTCGGTCAACGGAAGAGACCTGGGCGTCTACGTCAACGTGGAGCCCATCCGCGAGCCCCTGCTCGAGCGACACTTCGACGACACCAGCGGCAACCTCTACGAGGGCAGCCTCAGCGACTTCCGCGAGGGTTGGACCGGCACCTTCGAGAAGAAGTCCAATGAAGAGGCCGACGACTGGTCGGACATCGAGGCGCTGGTGGCCGCCCTGGAGGTCGATGACGACGAGCTGATGGGTGCGCTGGAGGGCGCGCTCGACGTGGACGCCTTCATGGATCACTGGGCGGGTGAGGTGCTGACCACCCACGTAGACGGCTACGCTTGGAATACGAACAACTACTACCTGTACGCCGACCCCTCCGACGGCCGCCTGCACTTCATCCCCTGGGGAATCGACGCGGTCCTGCTGTCCGAGGCGTCCCTCGAGGGCGTCCCGGTCTCGGTGTACGCCTACGGCATGCTCGCGAATCGTCTCTACGCAAACGAAGAGGGGCAGGCCCGCTACCTGGACGCCCTCAACGGTCTGCTGGAGAACGCCTGGGACGAAGACGCCCTGCTGGCGCGGGTCGATCAGATCGACGCGCTGCTCGCGGACGAGATTACGCCCATGGAGCGCGGCGAGGTCTCTGCCGCCATGGACGAGGTGCGCGCCACCATCGAGGGCCGGCGAGACGCGATCGAGGAGGCCACCGAGGACGGCCCCGAGCGCTGGCTCCATGGCACGCGCGGCAGCTTCTGCTTCCAGGAGATCGGCTCTATGGACGCGAGCTTCTCGACCTGGTGGGGCAGCGTTCACACCGAGGACATCTTCAGCTCGAACGAGCTGGACATGTCCGTGAATTGGGACGGCTACGAGTTCCCGATGCAGAGTCAGGGGGCGGTCGCCGGGGACGCCGGCGAGCTGCTGCTCTACATGGGCGCGTGGGTCAACGATCACGAGGCGCTGATCGCCTACGTCGTGGCGGAGGAGGAGCTGTGGACGCCGGGCAGCTTCGAGATCGACTTCGTGCGAGCATCGGCGGCGCTCTACTACATCGACATCGACACCATGGCCGACTTCGCCTTCGCCGCGTACATCGCTGGCGACGTGACCTTCACCGAGGCAGAGCCCACCGACGACGCTCCGCTGGTGGGAACCATCGACGGTGCCCTGCTCACCTGGGGAGAGTAGCTCCGTCCTCATGGAGGCCCTGCTCCCATGTAGAACCTCTCTCTTGAAGGTGATGCTATCGTGACGGTGCCAATCTCATGACGGTGCCAATCTCATGACGGTGCCAGCCTCATGACGATGCCAGTCCCATGAAGGTGCTGGTCCTCGGCGCCGGACCGGCCGGTCTGGCCGCGGCGATCCGCCTCAAGGAGCGCGGCGGGCGCGGCGTGGACGTGCAGCTTCTCACCCAGGGGCACCTCTTCGGAGGGAAGGCCTCCACCCATCGCGATCGCGACGGGCGCACCTGGGAGCACGGCTTTCATGTGTTCTTCGGCTTCTACACGACCCTGTGGGGTCTGCTCCGGCGCGCCCGGGTGGACCTCCGGTCGGTCTTCGCGCGGAACCGCGGCTGGACCCACTTCGCGCGCCCGGACGGCGGCTTCGACAGCCTGAAGCTGTCGGTGAACCCGCTGGTGACCTGGTGGCGATTTTCCCACGGCCCCGGGCTCGATCGACGGGACCGCCTGAGCATGATTCGCTTCGCGCTGCGCTGGGGCACTGCGCGCGCGGTCGATCCGGGGATCGCGCAGCTCGACGACGTCTGCTTCCGGGTGTGGGCCGGTCACATGGGCCTGAGCGCGCGGGTGCGAGACAGCCCGCGGTTCCGCTTCACGATCGAGGGCTACTTCAACGATCCCCACCCGATCAGCGCCTACGTGGCGATGCGCTCGATCCAGCTCCTCTCATCCGACGCCCGCGCCGCCGAGTACTACTACCAGCGAGTCGGCCTGAGCGAGGGGGTCTGGGAGCCGCTGGCGGCCTACTTCGAGCGCCTCGGCGGGACCATCACGCCGAAGACGAAGGTCACCGGCCTCACCCTGCGGGGAGATCGCGTGGTGGCGGTCGAGGTGGCGAGCCCCGACGAGCGCGTGCATGGATGCGGGGGTCCGTGGGGTGAGCGGGTGGCGGTGCGCCCCGAGACCCGCGGCACCCTCGAAGACTTCGACGCGGTGGTCTGCGCGCTGCCCCGGCCCTGCCTGATCGAGAGCGGACCCGCGCTGCTCGAGCGCGCTGGGCTGGCCGGGATCGATCAGCTCCGGGAGGTGGTGACGCTCTCGCTGCAGGCGTTCTACGCGCAGGCGCTACCGTGTCCGCGCTGGGGAGCCGTGAACGGGCTGGGGGCGCCGCTGCCGATGGTCATCGACTACCAGCAGATCGGCGGGCGCTGGCAGGTGTCACCCGGCGCGACGCTGTCGTGGTGTGGGCAGCTCGCGGGCTTCGAGGATCGCTCCGACGACGAGCTGCTGGCGGGGGCCGTCGCCGCCGCGGCCCGTGGCGGGTTTCGGGGCGTCGATCGGCAGCAGCCCGTGGCCTGGGCGGTGCGACGAAACAGCAGCGGCTACGATCGCTTCACGCTCACCGAGCCGGGCGCGCTGCGCTACCGCCCGCGGAGCGACGTGGGACTGGAGAACCTGTTTCTGGCTGGAGACTGGGTCCGCAACCGGATCGACGTGCCGTGCATGGAGGGCGCCGCGGTCAGCGGCTTCGAGGCCGCCGATCACGTGCTGGGGCTGGCATGAGCGGGGGGCGGCGACTGACCCGGCGGGCGCTGCTGCGGGCCGCGGTCCTGCTGCCGGCGGTGGTCGCGCTGGCGCCCCGCCGACTTCTGGCTGAGCCCCCCCGCTCGCCCCACTCAGCAGGACCGGACTCAGCAGACCCCCACTCCGCAGGCCCCCACTCAGCAGACCCCGAATCAGCGCATGCCAGCTCAGGACATCACTGTTCAGCAAGACTGTGTCGATTCCATGACGCCGGGCGCTGCCTGGATCGGGCGATCCCGTGTGGGTGACACCGTGGTTGGTGATCGCGACGACGGTGCTGGCCGCCGAGGCCGGCGCGCCGCCCACGAGCGAGGCCGGGCGCGTGCGCACGACGGCGGGGATCGCCGGCCCCGACTGGGCGCTGTGGGGAGATCTGGCGGTTCACCTCGTCGATCCCATCGCGCTGCGCGGGGGGTTGGAGGTGCCGCTCTCCAGCCCGCTGGCGGCCAGCCTGCTCGCAGAGCTGAACGTGGGTCCCTACCGGCTGCGGGGCTTCGCGGCGGGCGGGGTCGTCGCGCAGGCGCCCGTGGAGCTGCAGTCGCTGTCGCAGCTCTCCTGGCGGGCCGAGGCCGGGGCGCGGGTGCTGATACGCTGGGGGATGGGAGTCTGCGCGGCGGCTACATTGGAACCTGGGGTCGTCGGGGGTAGGACCGGCGCGTGGATGGAGTGGTGAGTCTGGTGCTCGTACTGGTGCTGGTGCTCCTCGCTCCACGAATCGCTGCGCTCGCGTGTCCACGGCAGCCACGGTTTCGCCGATCCGCGGCCCCACGATCTCGCGCTCTCACGGTCTCACGATCCACGGCTCCACGCTTTCACGAACCGCGATCCACGTGGGCTGGAGGAAAGGACCGCAGCCGCGTCCGGTCTTTGGACGGCGAACAGGGAGGGTCACCTACGACCAACCCAGGCAGCGCCTTCGTGGATCTCGGATCGTGGACACGCGGTTCGAGGATCGTGGAGTCGAGGAGCCGTGAAGTCGTGAGATCGCGCAGTCGTGAGCTCGTGGTGCCGCCAGCACGGGGATCCATGCAACCGAGGTCCAACACGAGAACGAGAACGAGTCTCCACCTCTCACTGGCCCTCTCAGCCTGCGCCAGCCCCCAGCTCACCGGCCCGCCGAACGCCCCGCTGACCTTCCCCGCCGATCACGGCCTCCACCCAGAAGCCCAGACCGAGTGGTGGTACCTGCAGGGAATCGTCGAGACCGACGAGGGACGAGAGCTGGCCGTCTTCCTGTCGATGCTCCGGCACGATCCGGGCAGCGATCGACTCGCGGGTGTCCGCCCGCCCCTCGCCCCCGGTGCGGCGATGCTCGGCTGGGCTTGCGTGGCAGATCTGCAGACCGGCGAGCGGGTCAGCGAGCGCTGGACAGGCGGGGCGGTGCCGGCGCCGGGTCACCACGTCGTAGGAACAGAGGACTGGTTCTCCATCCGAGCGGGCCGCTGGCAGACCTGGGGAGGCGGGGGCCGCTTCACATGGCAGGCGCCGACCGCGCTGGGTGACCTGACGGTGCATGCCACGCCCACCACCGCGCCCCTCATCGTGGCCGGCCCGAACCAGCCCGCGGGCGAGGCGGCGAGCGGTCGCCATCACCTGGCCGCCGCCGACTACAGCTACGCCGTCCTGCCTCGGGTGGCGCTGCACGGCGCGCTGGAGCGCCGAGGCGAGGTGACGCCGCTCTCGGGCACCGGCTGGGTCGAGCACCAGTACGGCTTCATCTACAGCCCCCGCTACCTCGGCTGGTGGTGGGCGGTGGTGATGCTCGATGACGGCACCGATCTGCTGCTGGTGAACGTGCTCCCGAGGGACCCCGCGGTGGGGGTCGAGACGTTGGGCACGGTGCGGCGCCCCGGTGAAGGTGCTGAGTCGACAGGCGCGTTCGAGCTGCAGCCGCTGGGCACCTGGACCAGCGCGCGGACGGGGGCCACCTATCCGTCGGGGCTGCGGGCGGTGGTGCCCGGCGAGGACCTTGAGCTGGAGCTGCTGCCCCGTCGAGTCGACAGCGAGTGGCGGGTCAAGCCGGCGCCGATCTGGGAGGGACCGGTCACCGTGAGCGGCACCCGCGGCGGTGAGGCGGTGACGGGCTGGGGATTCGTCGAGTACCTCGTCGCGGGGGAGGTGCTCGGGCGAGACCTGCTCACCTCCGGGCGAGAGGTCGCGGAGTGACAGATCAGCCGACGGGTAGGTGGCCTGTTGCGGCCCCCGCCCCGGCGGGTGATTGCGAAGGGCGGGCACACCACAAACACGGGAGATGGGATGGTTCGATTCGGGAAGCTGGCTGCGTTGGTGATCCTGGCCTGCTCCACGCCCAAAGGGGAGTCCACGGACACCTCGGCCGCGACGGCCACGACCAGCGGCGGAACGTCCGGCGGCTCGACCAGCGGCGGCTCGACCAGCGGTGGAACGAGCGGAGGCTCCGGAGCGCTGGACGAGCAGAGCATCGCGGAGCTCGGCGCGTGGATCGACGAGGTCGCAGCCCAGGTCTCCGAAGACGAGCTGACCGCGACGATCACCGAGCTTGAGGAGCTGGGCACCCGCTACACGGGCACGGCGGGCAACGAGACGGCACAGACGCTCCTGATCGAGCGGCTGGAGGACTACGGCCTCGACGTCGAGGTGGACCCGTTCACGGGCAGGGGCTTCGACGGGGAGACCGCCAACATCATCGCGCGGATGCCGGGGACGACCCACCCCGAGGTCGTGTGGATGTTCTCCGCCCACCACGACTCGACATCGGAGTCACCCGAGCTGGCCGCGCCCGGCGCCGACGACAACGCCTCCGGCGTGGCGGTGGTCCTGGAGGCGGCGCGCCTGCTGTCCGCCCAGCCGCACCACTACAGCATCTGGTTCGTGCTCACGGGCGCCGAGGAGCAGGGCTCTCTGGGCTCCGCCCACATGGTCGAGTGGCTGGCGGACGAGGGCGTGGACGTACGCGGCGTGATGGCGCCCGACATGATCGGCTACTGGCCGCTCGAAGACAGCGACGCCTTCGACATCCTTGGCGACGAGGAGTCCGAGGCGCTGGTGCTGCAGATGGCAGAGGTCGCGGATCTGCTGGGCGTGGCGTACCAGTCCTGGATCGAACACCGCTACTGCTACGGCGACGACCACACCAACTTCCAGGAGGCGGGCTTCCCAGCGATCTCGCCGATGGACTGCGTGGAGGCCCACAACGTGATGGGCACCGCCGAAGAGACGCCACACTACCACCGCGCCACCGACACGATCGACACCCTGCACATGCCCTTCACCACGCGCGTCGCGTCGGTGATGGTCGCGACGCTGTCGGCGTGGGGCCAGCCGGAGCTTTGACCCCGATGTTGACCTCGACGCCGCTCCTCTTCCAGCTCACGCTCACCTCCGCAGCCCTCGCGCAGGCCGCGGATGTCCCCCACGTAGACATCGAGACACTCGGCGTCTATCGACGGATCGCGGACGCCGTCGACGAGCCGATCGATTCATTCAGCGAGGAGCACTGGATCCAGGACGGCGAGGGCATGTCCGCCCTGTCGTATCGCTACGAGATCGCGTTCGCGGCCTACGGCGTGGCGGCGGTGGCCGAGCGCACCCCGGCCTACCGGGCGCCGTATCAGCGCACCCTGGACCGCCTGATCCAGAAGATGCTGCATGAGGACGTCTGGGGCTACTGGCTGGATGCAGAGTGGGGTGGAAAGGACCCGCTTCACCCCTACAACATCATGTACACCGGTCACCTGCAGCTGATGCTCACGCTCTACCGGAAGGTGACGGGCGACTGGACCTACGACGCCGAATTCGACGTCTCGGAGTCTGGGATCTCCACCAGCCTGGGGGCGCTGGCCGCAGACCTCCACGCCCTCACGCTCGACAACCTGGACTCATCGGGGGAGCACTACTACGGCATCTCCTGCGAGACCGGGATGGTGTTCGTGCCGTGCAACACACCGCACAGCTACGGCCAGCTCGTGCTGGATGTCATGGACGGGACCGAGTACGCCGTGGCCACGGACGCGTGGCTGGGTTGGGCGCAGCAGAACATGATGGATCCCGAGACCGGGACGTTCTACGCGACCTACTACCCGTTCGACAGCCCTCCCGAGATCGACACGTCGCCGGTCGGTATCTACAACGCCTGGATACTCACGTTCACGTCGGCGATGGACCATGACTGGACCCTCGCAGCCTACGAGGACTTCAAGCGGACGTTCGTAGAAGAAGACGCGTGGGGAGCGGGGTACACCATCGTTCGCAACACGCCGGGCGTCGTCGACTTCGAGGCGGACGTCGGCTCGACTGCGTTCGGCATGGTGGCCGCGCGTGAGCTGGGCGACGAGGAGATGTTCGAGTCACTCCTGGCGTCCTCGGACTTGATCCTGGGGGGGCGCTCCTGGAGCGACGACGGCCGCACATACGGCTATGACTCTCCGCTGATCCCCACGGTGGTCGCCAACCTCCACCTGCTCTGGGCGGGCGGACTGGCGCCCGGCTACACCATGCGCGAGAACGCCGCGCGGGGCTGGAGCATGGCGCGCTTTCAGCAGCCGACCCTGGACGAGGTCACCAACCCCGACGCGTTCGTGACGCAGGCCTGGTATGACGGAGAGACGCTCACGGTCACGGTCACCGGCGGCTACGCAACGACCGACGCCGCCGAGCTCCCCGTCGTGGGATTCACGCAGAGACGGGGGGCAGAGGTGGCCCTGAACGAGAGCGCCTACACGGACTGGAGCTGGCAGGATGACGTGCTCGTCGTCGCGACGCCGGGGCTCTCCAGTGAGGAGCTCAGCTTCTCGATTCGCCCTCCCCAGGGGACCTCCGCCAGCGACTCTGGAAACGACTCCAACAGCGGAACGCCCGACCAACCCAGCGACGCGGTGTCAGCAGAACCGAGCACCGACGGTTGCGCGTGCAGCGCGGGGGCCTTGACTCCGGCGTGGATTCTCCTGGCCCCGCTGCTGGCGGTCCCATCTCGGCGGCGCGCCCTTCCGCGGGTTCAGGTTGATGGGAACCAGCAACCAGTGCCGACGAAAGGCAATCGCCCGGTAACGACGTGACCGAATTTCAGTTGGACTGGTAGAGTTCGACTCGTCCACCCCGATAAGCAGACGCGTCTGTGTCCTCCACCTGCAGTTCAAACACTACATCCCCGTCTTCTGTCAGCTCGACAAGCCATGGATTGTAGGGGTTGTTGTCTTGATCATGTTGATCATAACCACTTGAAATCAACACACGGTTCCAGGTTTCGGCGAGAAGATTGACTCCGGAAGCGTAGGACCCATATAGTTCGAGCTGGTTGTCACCGTAGGACCACAGCTGTCTGACAGTCATCTTCTCTTCGTCGATCTCGTACTCGATGATCTGGCTGTACGGACCGGGTTCCCGATCATTGCTCAGATCGCCTTGCTCGCCCCAGGTGACGCCGTTGTTTATGGTGTCAACCCCGTCAAAAACAAAGGAGGCCTGATTGTTGAAGGTTATCAATGTGAGCTTGCCATCCTGACGGGAAGTGACCGTCGCCCCGTGTTGTCCAATGGGCCAGTAGAAGCTGTCCAGCTCCTCGTCGGGTGGAGCGAGGTTATCCTGGACATCGTCACTGTATGGGGTCCCATCTGCGTCAACAGCTGTCAACAGATAGTCTCTGGGGTCGAGAGCTCCCGTTCCATCCCATCCTGACATACCCCAATCCAGGTGAGGAGCCAGAATCCAGATCAGTGATTTCCCCTTGTTATCCTCGTCTCCGTGGACACCGTTTCGCGAGACTTTCGCCAGGCCCTGATAACGCCCGGAGACAATTATAGAGTCGTCATACTCATCGTAGCCGACAGTATTCAGATGGAACCAATCGCTTCCGCTCTTGGCTACTGTCGCCCTGTCGACGTCCATGAACGACATCAGATTCCACGCATTGACAATACTACTCGAACGATCGAGCTCGACGAGATAGTCTTCGACGCTAGCGGCCTTCACGCCGTCGGCGTTGAAGAAAGATGTATCTGAATTGTTGACGCAGACGACGACATTGCCATTGGGGAGTTCCCTTGCGTCGTGATGGTATGATAGATGGGACGGGAGTGTCCAGCTGTGAATCTCCCTGCCCAGGAGGTTGTACTCTGTCAGCTCGCCTTGAATGTTCCCGTTGGACAGTATGCGATATATCATCGGACCTTTCCACCGCACGTTACCATGGTGGTCGTATATGCGATCATTCAGGTAGGTGAAGCCAGGCTCCATGCGGCTTGAATCAGTCAATTCCACTGTCACAGACTCTTCTTTGAGCACCGGACCGGTCGTGATATCGATGTCACCCAAAAAGGTCTGCTCGGCCGTGTAGACCCGGATCAACACGTCATTGACAGTATCCGGATACAGACCCAGAACAGGGACGCCTACCTCTCCGCTCACGAGCAGATCATCCACAGCGAAATTAGTCTTGAAACGCTCCGTTTGCGGGTAGAAATCGCCTACCAGATCTTCTGCAGGGCTCTGGCCAGCGACGGTAAGGCCGGCCCAGAATAAGAGCCTTCCAGAACGGGTTATGAAGGTCAGGTT
>CAYXGP010000153.1:3271-21051 GCA_964464515.1 uncultured Enterobacterales bacterium | reverse complement strand
GCTGCTCCAGTGCGGCCGTGTATCAACCGGTGCGTTCGTCCATTGGCGGCAGCCCCCCCCAACAAATGACAGCCCCCAATCGCCGACAGGAAACGGCGACTCACGGCTCCAGCGGCGCCTCGGACAGCGCCTGGCGAAGCTGGTCGAACGCCGAGTCCTCGACCTGACCGAATCCGGAGATGCGCTGGCCCCCTCCCAACACAGCAGCTCCCAGGTGGACAGGCGGGTCGAGCTCGAGCAGCGCGGCGAAGACAGCGTCGCGAAGCTCGGCGGGAGTCTCGGGAGCGGCGCAGACAGCGTCGTTGGGTATCCACCCGGTCTCCCCGAGTATCTTCAGGCCGGCGACCGGGACGCCAGCGTCTGCTGCAGACAGGAGGTTGAAGCTGTAGGTGGCGCCGGCGTCACAGTGTCCGGCGTTGAGATCGCGCAGCACCTGATGGTGATTCTCCGACATGATCTCCACCAGATCCCCGGCGGGATCGATGCCCAGCCTGCGCAGCCAGGCCCGCGGCAGGTGATAGCCGGTGGTCGATGACCGGTCGGCGAAGCAGAAGCGCTTCCCCCGCAGACTCTCGGCAGACGCGAGACCGCTGGAGGTCTCCACCAACACGACGCCCTGACTGCCTCGCGCGCCGTCGTGGAGGAGCTGCGGGCCGAGCACGAGACCAGGCACCTGGGCCCTGGTCTTGACGTACAACGTCGGCGGGAGAAGGCCGAAGTCGAGCTCGCCTGCAAGTAGCCGGGCGGCGATGTCGTCGTAGTTTCGCCCGACCTCCAGCGCCATCGGGCGGCCGATCCGTGACTCCAGGTACGGCAGCAGCGGTGAAAACTCAGCGAGCATCCGCTCCGGGTCGCGCACGGGAGCCAGGCCGATGTGAACCGGGACCCCGGTGACCGGTGGGGGGAGGGCCCGCCAAAGCCCCCGGGGGGCCCGCGCCTTCACGGTTAGCCGCGCCGCTGGGGTCACCGCGGGGCGCGGCGGGCTAGGGGGCTCGGCCTTGTCTGCGGGTGCCGCCGACATCATGGCCACGACCTGCCTCGCGGGCACGGTGATCGTCGGGTCGGTGTCCTGCTCACGGGCACCGGTCCGCAGCAGATCCTGGATCTCGGCCCGTCGGGCGAGGTGGGCGTCACCGCAGCACCGCGCCAGCTCTGCGGCGACGCGATCGTGTGACGGCTCGATGCCAGCGGCGTGACACGCATCGAGGAGGGCCCGTCGGAACGCTGCGGCCGTGGGATGGCGCTCCTCCGGATTGACCGACAACGCCCTGGCGACGACAGCGGAGATCTCAGCCGGCACTGACGGACGGACCTCGTGGACCGGCTCGATGTCTCCCTCAACGACCGCCCGCATCGTCGCCAGCTCGGTGTCACAGCGGAACGCCATTCGACCCGTGAGCACCTCCCAGAGCACCACGCCCAGTGAATAGACGTCGGAGCGTCGGTCGAGCGCGCCGGACTGACATTGCTCAGGAGAGAGGTACCGGTACTTGCCGCGGAGCGTGTTGGAGCGCGTCTGGCCCGGCGCTTCCTCGGTGGCCCTGGCGATGCCGAAGTCGAGCAGCTTCACGTGCCCGTCGATGGTCGACATCAGGTTGTGAGGAGAGATGTCTCGGTGGACGATGCCCAGCTGGTCGCCGCTGCGGTCTGTCAGCTCATGGGCGGCATGCGCCGCCGCGCAGGCCTGCACCGCGATGCTGCAGGCAGCGTCGATGGACACCCGCTGCCCCGAGCGCTGGGCGGCGACCAGGAGCTCCCGGACGCTGCTGCCCTCGACGTACTCCATGACGATGAAGTACGAGCCGTCCTGCTCGCCGAGCTCGATCACCTGCACCACCCCGGGGTGCCGCAGCCGCGCCACGATCCGCGCTTCCTGCAGGAACATCTTCACGGATTTCGTCTCTGAGACGACATGAGGCAGCAGGCGTTTGATTACGACCAGCCGCTCCAGACCTGCGAGTCCGGTCTCGGTGGCGAGGAGGATCTCCGCCATCCCCCCGGTCGCCAGGCGCCTGAGCACCTCGTAGCGGCCGATCTGCCTCGGAGGGGGCGACATCTTCATTCCGCGGCGTGACCCTGCGCCCCAGAACCGGCCGGGTGCGACGGGCAGGATAACTTCTCCAGAGAACCACTCGGGGTGGGCGGCGATGCAGAACGAGCCGAAGAGCCAGATGAGTCGACTGTTCGAGGCCTGTATCGAACACATCACGCGCCTCGGTGGTGTCCACCACCTGCGTGACTTCGCGCGGCTGCCGGCCGCTACCGCGGCAGAGCTCGACGGACTGGCCGAGCTGGCTGGAAGCCCCCTCCCGCCGGCCTTGAGCGACTGGTGGCGTGCGGCCGACCGGGCCGTCCCGCTGATGGGTGCGATGACCGCGTACTCGGCCCGACAGGCGCTGGCGGGAGCGAAACAGAGCGCGAAGATGGTGGCGGACGGGGTGTTCGATCCGCACCTGGCGAACATCACGAGCTGGAGCGACGGCCGGTGGGACGACGGGGTGATGCGGCGGGCCTACTGGTGTACCGGCTGGGTGCCCGTGGCGCAGGACGGGTGCGGCAACCAGCTCTGCGTCGATCTGGCGCCGGGGCCGAGGGGGCGCCGGGGGCAGGTGCTCCAGATGGAGTGGCAGGATGGGCAGGGACCGTATCAGTCGGGCTGGCCGAGCCTCCTCGCGCTGCTCCGGGGCCACCTGCACCTGATGAAACGTAACCGCGTAACTGTTGATGATGAGGGGATCATCGAGTTCGAGTGGTCTTCGCCAGGCCAGATTCGCGGGCTGCTCAAACAGATCGATGATGACGACGGACAGCGGTGAGCCCCAAGCGCTGTCCTGTGTTGCTGGCACGTTCCTGGCTGGCGCTGGTGTGTTCTCCTGCTTTCCTGACGTCGAGAGTCCCGATCTCGATACCGCCGCAGCGTCCTCTTCGTCGTCGGGGTGCACGACGCGACGCGGTCGTTCATCCACGAAGATCAGCAAGACTCCGTCGTTCGTTTCGCCGATGAGAAGATGCCCGAGCCCATCCCCGACGGATTCAGTATGATAACGTCCCTCGCTATGATGCTGACAGCAGCCGCGGCTGATCGGCCCCACGCAGGCTCGCTCACTCTCACGGATCTCACCTCCGAGCTACCCCGCTGCGCGGCCACCGCGAGCCCTGCTCGCCGCCTGGATCTGGACAGCCCCCGCCTGGATCTGGACAGGGGGTGCGCCGATCAGGCCTGCCCGGGTATGAGCCTCGTCGAACTCACCGGTCTGCTGGGGCAGGCCGAGAAGTGCAGCTGTCGCAGCACGCGCTGCTACTGCGAGTGGAGCGGGATCAAGATGCTGATGATAGACGCCGACCTCGACGGACGGGTCGCCCTCGACGAGCAGGTGAAGATCATCTGGGTCAAGGATGGCTACACAGGGCGGACGGCGGATGGTCTGGGCATCGGCAGCAGTCTGGACTGTTTCGTCCAGCGCTTCCCCGACAGCACGCGCGGCGTGGATCTCGACGTGAAGGATGGCTGGCTGTACCTGGAGTCGGTGCAGTTCCGCGAACCGCGGCTCATCGTCAAGCCGGATCAAGAGGGCCGGGTGATCAGCATCCAGCTGGCGAGCGGTCCGCCGACACCCCGCTGATTCAGGCCCCCGCCGTCTCTCTCGTGGATACGCGGGTGCCGGGACCTGGGTGGATGATGTGGAGGGGTTCGAGAGCGCCTGGAGTGACGACGTCCCGTCGTAGCTTTGTTGCGATCAGTTGATATCAAGGTTCAAGGCGATGTTACGAGTTGTCTTCAGCCGCTGAAGTGCGATCTCGGAGTCGCCCCAGAGAAATTCGGGAATGCGTCAGGGGGGTACCCGTAATGGGGGTACGATGACCCACACCCTCCCGTTCGAGCACCTCCTCGCCGCCTACGCCGTCCGCGCTCACGCCGCGGCGCTGGGGTTCCTGGGAGACGAGCAGGAGGCGCGAGAGGTCGCTCAGGAGGCGTTGTTACGCGCGTTTCGGGCTAGGGATCGTTACGATCGGACGCGTCCGTTCTACCCCTGGCTTCGCCGTATCGTGCGAAACATCTGCGTCGATCGGGTGCGCCGTCGCCGGGTCGTGCCGGGCCTGGAGGCTGAGCGGGTGCCGGATCCGGGAATCGGACCGGAGGCCGCGCTCGACCTGGAGCGAGGCATCGCGTCGATGCGCGCTGCCCTCGAGATGCTGTCGCCGCCCCATCGCGAGATCATCGTGCTGCGCCACTTCGAGGAGCTGTCGTACGCGGAGATCGCGCAGGTGCTGGGTGTGGCCGAAGGCACGGTGATGTCCCGGCTGTACCGGGCCCGGAAGGCGCTGGCCGCGGCCATGCGGACGCCGCAGCGGAGGAGGAAGGGATGACACAGATGACTGAAGAGCGGCTCGCCACCTTGATGGTCAAGGTGACCGACGAGACCGCGATCCCCCGTGAGAGAGAGGAGCTGATGGACCACATCGCCAATAGACCCGAGCTGCTGAGCCAGCTCGATGAGCACCGCGCCCTGCGGGCGATCTCGGAGGGCTGGGTGCGCAGGCTGCGTCTGGATCTGGCCGAGGATCGCCCGGCCCCGGCGCAGCGGGGAGCGCTGGCCGTGGGGGCGGCGGGCCTGCTGGGCGGCAGCCTGCTGATCGGCGGCTGGGGCATGGCGGAGGCGATGCAGGACCCGAGCGCGCCGTTGGTGGTGCGCGTGGGGCTGATCGCGGTGGCAGTGGGCACGCTGCTGCTGCTGGGCGGAGCGGCGCTGTGGAAGGTGCGGACCGCCCGAGACGACGACTACACAGAGGTGGTGAGATGACACGACAGACGAAGGCAGCGGCGGATCTGGTTCACCGGCCCGACGGCGGGGTGATGGTGCTGACAACCGAGGACGTTCCGGGGCACAGGATCATCGCGGTGAAGGGGCTGGTGCGCGGCAACACGATCCGCACGCGGCACGTCGGGCATGACATCACGGCCGTGTTCAAGAGCCTGCTGGGCGGCGAGATCGCCGAGTACACAAAGATGATGGCCGAGAGCCGGGAGCAGTCGCTCGACCGTCTGCGGGCCGAGGCGCGGGAGCGCGGGGCCAACGCGGTCGTGGGTACCCGGTTCAGCACGTCGATGGTGATGCAGGGGTCCTCGGAGATCCTGGCCTACGGTACGGCGGTGGTGATCACGCCTGTTTCAAGCGGCGCTTGAGAGGCTCAGCAGGGTCTGGAGGATGTTTCGGGTGGCGAGGGGAGTGGTGAGGGCGTGCAGTGCATCGAAACACTGCGATGACTCTCATCTCACCCGAAACAGATCGCTCAGCCCGCTGCTGGTGTGTACTCGCCCCTCGGTGTCGACGATCACCGCCTCCACCCCGGGGCTGGCTTCGATGAGCTCCAGCCCCGCCGGTCCCATCACCATCATCGCGGTGGACAGCGCGTCGGCCACGGTGGCGTCGGCGGTGACCACGGTGGCGCTGCGGGCGGCGGTGCTCGGCCAGCCAGTGCGCGGATCGAGGATGTGGTGGTAGCGCTTTCCTTCGGAGACGAAGAAGCGCTCGTAGTCTCCGCTGGTCGCCACCGAGACGTCCGTGGCGTCGATCCACGCGAAGAACGCGTCGCGCTCTCCCCGGGGGTCTCGGATCCCGACGCGCCAGGGGCGGGGCGGAGTGTCTGGGAACAGCCCGTCCACCAGCACCTGACCGCCGGCGGAGAGGCTGAAGCCGGTGACCCCCTGCTCGCGCAGGGCCTTGGCCGAACGGTCCAGCGCATGCCCCTTGGCGATGCCGCCGAGGCCGATCATCATGCCGGCCTGCGGCAGGCGCAGGGTGGTCGCGGCGGGGTCCATCTCCACGCGTCGGTAGTCCACGAGCGCCTGCCGTGTCGTGATGTCTGCCGGGTCGGGGACCTGCGCGGCGTCGAGATCCCACAGGCCCCACATCGCCGCCCAGGTGATGTCGAACGCGCCGTCGCTGCGCTCGCCCAGCTCGACGCCCCGCACGACCAGGCCCATCAGCTCATCGGAGACCCGCACCGGATCCCCGCCCGCGCCGCGGTTGACCGCCGTGAGCTCGGAGCCCTCTGCCCACTCGCTCGCCAGATGATCGACGTCCTCGAAGACCCCGAGCACGATCTCCGCGGCCTTCTCTGGGGGGACAGGCCCCTCTCGGGGGACCGTCACATCCAGCACGGTCCCCATGATGGGGACGCTGTGGGTAACCAGGGGGGACTGGCGGGGCGGGGGGGGCGACGACGAGCAACCCAGCGCCGCGAGCACCGTCAACCGCAGCAGCTGCACTACAGGACCTCCACTACAGGTTCTCCGCTACCAGGTCTCTACTGCGGAGTCTCTACTGCGCAGTCTCCAAAACGGGGTCTCCAAAACGGGGCTCCGCTACGGAGATCCCGCTACAGGGTCTCAAGGTAGTCGATGAGATCCTCGATGTCGCTCGCGGTGAGGTGGCTCGTTCCGCCGTGGGTGTCGGGGATCCCGTCCAGCTCGTTGAAGCCCTCCTCTCCCTCTTGCAGGGCGGGATGGCCGGGCGTGCAGAGCACCTCCCGTAGCCCCTGAGCGCGTCCGTCGTGCAGCATCGACGGCGCCCGGTCCCAGATGCCGCGCAGCGACGGCACACCAAACCGCACGTCCCGCAGGTCATCGCAGACTTTGGGATCCTCGTCGCAGGCTGCCTCTCCGCAGATGTCCGCGCAGCTGTCCTGCTCGGCGAGCGGGAAGGTGTCGACGAAACCACCGGCGAACAGATCGAGATTCTCGCCGTCCTCGCCGCGGTTCGGTGAGACCACCGGCCCCATGCGCAGGGGGAGATCGAACGGGTTGTTCGACGACGAGACGGCGAAGGTCGGTGCGGGGTGGCAGGTGGCGCAGCCGGTCTCCAGGTTCTCGAACAGCGCCTGTCCCCGGCGCACGCTCTCGCGGTCGGCGTCGTTGGGGTTCGGCAGCAGCCGGGGCTCCATCAGCAGGAACAGTCCCAGGGCCCGCGTGAGGCCATCGAAGTCCAGATCGACGGGCTGGCGCTCTCCGGTCAGCAGGTCCTCGTAGTACAGACCGTCTCCGAACGAGCTGTCCCGGCCGATGAGCGAGCTGGAGACTGCCAGATAGAACTCCTCCCGTGAGACATGTTCGCTGGGCCGCGGGTGCAGGAATCCGCGGTCCCGATCGGCTGCGAAGCCGTCTGCCGATCCCGTGTTCGTCGCGGTGTCGCACTCGGCGGGGGGATTCTCGGCGCAGTTGTCCGGCGTTCCGTCGGGGAACAGCGTGTAGTCCGTGCAGCAGAAGTTCTCGATGCGCGCGAACTCGTTCATCACCGGCTTGAAGTTGCTCTCGTCCATGGCGGTCTCGAAGAACCACGGCCGGGTGTCGGCGGCGCCTCGGTAGGCCATCGTCATGCGCGCGCCCAGCCCCTCGTAGGCGGTGAGCGGCATGGAGAACGCCTTGTCGATGTTGCCGCCCTCGCGGTGGCAGTGCGCGCAGGCCTGGTCGCCGTCGATGCTGTAGGGGCCCGTCACGAAGTTGAACAGCTCTCCCAGCTCCGCGTCGGTCGCCGGGAACTCCCCGCCCGAGACGTCGCCGACCACCACCTCGCCCTGAGACTCGCCGGTGCTGGCTTCGTAGAACCCCACGGTCTCGCTCAGGCGATGGACCACCAGCAGTGAGTCGCCCGCGACCGCGAGCGCGTGCGGAGCGTGTCCGTCGGTGGACCACGTCCCGGCCGGCGTGAGGGCGCCGCTCTCCATGGTGAAGCGCTGCACCTGATCGGAGCCAGAGTACGAGACCCACACCTGATCGCCGTCGGCGGCCACCTGCTCGGGCAGCGCCCCCTCGACGATCCACGTCTCCTCGTCGGGCAGCAGATCGCCTCTCCGGTCGGTGTCGTCGGGATCCACGTCGCGGTAGTCGCGGCAGCAGATCGTGTCGGAGGTGTAGCGCTGAACCAGCTCGCCGGAGAGGGGGGCCACCACCGCCAGCTCGTTCTGAAGATCCTGGAAGTTCACGTTGGGCGTGCCGTCGCCGGGGTGTCCGTCGCCGTCGGTGTCGGGGCCCTCGTCGGGCGGGTGGTGGGTGTTCGCAGACAGCGTGGCTACCACCAGATGGTCTCCCGCGAAGGCCAGCCCGTTCGCGGGGGCGCCCAGCTCGACGCGATGGCGCTCGGTTCGACTCGCGCGGTCGAACAGCGAGACAGACATGTCGGTCAGCGTCGCCACAGCCACCGTCTGTCCGTCATCGGAGATCGCGATGTCTCGCGGGTTGGCTCCCACCGGCAGCCATGTGACGTCGCAGGAGTCGGGCTCATCGCCGACCTCCCAGATCCCCACCGCGTCGCGCCAGCGGTTGGTGATCCAGACCTCCGCGCCGTCAGGCGTGAACGCTCCCTCGATGCCGTAGAAGTCGGTGGGCAGGCGCTTGAGCACCCCCGTCGCGGTGTCGATCAGGGTGGCGAAGTTGCTGAAACGGTTGAGCACCAGCAGGCGGGAGCCGTCTGGCGACAGCGTGACGCCGGTTGGGCCGGCGCCCAGCGTGTCGATGCGCTCTCCGACCTCGCGGGACGCCAGATCGATCACCACGATCTCGTGGCCGGGCTCGTCGACGCTGCCCTGCAGAGACACGAAGGCGCGATCATCAGCGACGACCACCTCCAGCGGGTTGTCGCGGTGGGGCTGCGGAGACCACAGCGGATCGCTCTCATCGAAAGGGTTGTCTCCGGGGGAGAGGGTGGTCGGCTCCCATCCCCATCCGGCGCAGGTGCTGTCGCGACAGCCCGTCAGGGCCACCAGCGAGACTCCAAGGGCGATGCGGAACATCATGGGGCGGACCCCGTGCCGGTGCCTGTGTTGCTTCCGGTGCCTGTGTTGCTTCCGGTGCCTGTGTTGCTTCCACCGCCTGTATTGGTTCCTGTCCCCGTGGTCCCCGTAGTCTCTGTACTGTCTGGGCAGATGGGATCAGACCCCGTGTGGATGCAGGGGTCGTCGTCGATCAGCGACAGCGTACGCTCGGTGGCGCACTGGTGCCGCTCGTCCTCGAGGAGCAGCACGACTCGCGCGCTCTGACCCTCGTACCTGCCGACGTCGCTGCTGGGGAAGAACACGGAGATGTTCTCGGTCACCAGCTGCCCGTCAGCCTGCTCGGTGAGGTCGACGTCGGGCTGGGAGCCGTCGAACGGATCCTCGCCGTCGATCTCCATGCTGCTGCGGACCTGCACGTTGATGGGGGCGCCCGCCTCTGCGCGCGCGCGCAGCTCGACGAACAGGAAGCCCTGGAAGCCGAGGATCAGTTCCGCCGAGTCGCCGTCCTGCGCCGTCACGTAGCTGCCGTCCTCCGCGGCGAATCCGATCTCGCAGGCGAACGTCTCGACCTCTGTTGAGCCGGAGTCGCTGCCTTTGGAGACGCACGCGCCCAGCAGGAGTGTTCCGAGAATTGCGAGCCTCTCAGAGGGTGCCATTCAGTCCTCCGCCGATGATCCATGCGTCGCGCTCTGGGAGCTCCGTGAGCTCGCCGTAGCGATACCCGAGTCGCGCCACGCGGGCGCTCAGGCCCAGCTCTCGCAGCGGTCCGACCGCCAGCCAGGTCCACTCGACGCGTCCGCGGACCAGCCCGCTGCGCAGCGCCGCCAGCTCCGGGTCTGCGCTGCGGTACTCGGGGAGCAGCGCTTCGGTCTCGTCGACCTGATAGCTGTCCCGGTAGAACGACGCGGAGCTCTGCTGCCCGCCGCGGACGTCCAGGCGGACGACCAGCCGCTCCTGCAGCGCGCCCTGCGCGAGCCCCAGACCGAGGGTGTGTCCGCGGACCTGCCAGGTGTCGGTGTATCCGCGCCAGCCGAGGTGGAGGGCGGAGCCCGGCCAGAGTGCCTGTGACAGCCGGAGCGCGCCCGCGCCCCGGTATCGGGTCGAGGGGTGCCGCTCTCGCAGACTCATCACGACCTGCTGTTCGTCCAACTCGAAGACCGGAACATAGCGATACGGGCTGGACTGGCAGCCGAGCGCCTCATCACACAGACTCGCGTCTGCCGCGAGCGCCACACTCCCCCGCGTGCGGCGCCCGAGGATCTGTGTCCAGTCCAGCTCGAGGCCGTGGTTGGTGGCCCGCCCCGTGATCGACTCGTCGCTGGACGTGCCGAATCGATCGAAGCCGAGCCGGTAGGCGGCGCTCAGCACCACCATGCGTGTCAGCAGCTCCGTCGATCCTGCGAGACGGGTGGTGCTCGACAGGTAGTCCGATTCGGCGCTCACGGTGTGGGACGCAGTGAGGCTCTGTTCCTCTCCGCGGCGGAGGGTCAGCGCCAGATCTCCCTGGTGTCTGCGTTCGTCGAAGGTGGTCGCTGACGACACCAGATCGACCTGCGTTCGGGTGGCCCCGGACAGGACGTCGACAGCATAGGTCCCAGTCAGTCCAGCGCTCGGGCCGAGCACCACGCGACCGCTGACCGCCGGGCTGACGACCTGGATCCAGTCGTCGACGTAGACGTCCACCCGCGAGCTCACGTTGGGCTCACCCCTGGTGGGCGCGCCGAGGAGGAGTCCGCAGACCAGCAGGCCGGCCGGCAGCAGGCGTTGGAACTTCAGTTGCATCCGCAAGACACTCCGGCGCCGAGCTCGGCGCCGGCCATACCCTCACGGGTGCGGTAGACGTGTACGTCGAATGACGACTCCAGCGCGTCGGGTGCCGGCACCATCACGCGCGTCATCAGCTCGCCTCGCTGGTACGGATGCACCGTCGCGCAGCCGCTCATGGTCAGCGCGATGAGAGCGCACAAGGACCACCTCCGCGGCCTCATGGGGACTCCCCGATCGCGTCCGCAATCCAAGCCTGCACTGCGATGTAGTCGCTCTCTGTCGGGTCGAAGAACTGCACGCCGCCCGTGTGGTCGGAGCCACCCTGGTTCGGGTCGAGGGGTTTGTGCAGGAGCGCGCTGTCGTTCGCCACCGCGCCGTCCCACGCCAGCTCGTGCACGAAGGCGCTGGTCCGCTCGAAGTTGATTCGCTCCTCTTCGGCCGTCAGCGGCACGTCGCAGTGGGTGATGGTCTCGTCCAGCCGGTTGTGGTGGATCGCGTAGAGCTCGAGCGGTCGCGCGGGGTCGCCGTGACACGAAGAAGTGGCGCAGCTCTCGACCAGCACGGGCTGAACATCCTCGACGAACCAGTCCGGGTCCGGCGTCGCTACCAGCTCGCCAGCGCCCGGGCCCGACACGCACGAGGCCAACACGAGCGCGAGCAACCCTGCAACCGCCCTGCTCTCCCGCTTCATGGCCTTCTGCACTGTGAGCTTCTGCACTGTGGTCTCCTGCACTGCGGTCTCCTGCATCATGGACTGGCCCATGGTGGCCTTCAGCGTCGCGGACTTCTGCATCGTTGGTCTCCAAATCATGGGGATGTCCCCGTCCAGGTCGCGCCCAGATCGATCCACCGGGTCAGCGTTCCCAGCGCGTCCTCATCCAGGGGCTCCGCGCCCAGCTCGGCGGGGTGCGGTGTGCCGGCTGCCGAGAGGGCTCCAGGCGCCTCCAGCTCGCGTCCGGTGAGCATCTCGATGAGGAAGCTGCGCGAGGCGCTGGCGTCGGGCTCATCGATCCAGGCCTTGCCGCTGCCGGAGGCCTTGCCGTCTGCGAGGAGGGTCTCGTAGGCGTCGTTGTACCAGGTGGTGGCCGTCGCGCTCAGGCTCACGCCGCCGGAGGGGGCGGCGCCTTCGTGGCAACCCGTCGCGCATGACGCCGTGAGGATCGGCTGTACGTCTGCGACGAAGTCGATCTCCCGCACCGCGTCGCCGACCAGGGGCGGCGTGATGGGGCGCCGGGGATCCTGCTCCACATACCGACTCAGCGTCAGCGACGCCGTGGTCATCACGTCTGGAGAGATGAAGGCCTCGTCCGGATCGCCGCTGAGTCCGCCGTGGCAGGGCGCGCAGCGGGCGCCGTAGTGCGAGGGGTTCACGCCGGAGATCCCCTGGCGCATCACCTGACCGGGGTGCAGGTCGAACCAGCGGTTGTGGGAGATCCCCACAGCCATGCCGTAGGCGTCGAGGCCCTGGATGCGGAACGGGGTCCCCGCGGGGATCTCGGCCTGGAACGTGCCGTCGGCGGCCAGCTCGATCTCCGCGAGGATGCGCGCAGGTCCGTGGCTGCCCAGCGAGGTCGTGGTAGCCCCCACCACGCCGTCTCGCGTCTCGTCCGCGGGCACCGCTGCCCGCTGCGCGGGCGTCATGAGGATGGACTCCACGAGGCGCACCGCGACGAAGTCGTCGCGCATGACCTTGGTGCCCGAGGGGTGGAGGTTCTCGAGTATGGCGTCGATCATCGGCAGACCCTGGTGCAGCAGCACTCCGGTCTCTGCGGTCGGGTCCCAGCCCTCTTTTTCGGTGATGGGGGCCGGTCGGCGCACGCCGATCGGCTGGGGATCGAAGTCGGAGACCCCCGGCTCGTCGATGAGGAGCTCTCGGCTGACGAGCATCGGGCCGCCGCCTGCCGGGTCCTCCGCGATGGTGATCAGCGCGATGCCCAGATCGATCTCAGTCTCGGCATCGTATAGATCGACATCGGAGGCCGTCGCCGCGAGGAGCGTCCCGTCAGGCAGCCCCACCGGGTCGCGGTACAGCGTGCCGGGCGCATCGGTGGTGACGGCGTCGGGGTCGATCGAGACGGCGGGGGGGGAGTAGAACGGGAGGCTGAGCGCGGTGCTCTCAGCGGAGTCGTTCTGTTCGGTGCCGAAGTTGCGATCGATGATGCCCAGGGCTCCGCCCTCCCAGGCAGAGTCCAGATCTCCGATGATCATCGCGTAGCGACCGTCCGCCGTCTCGCGCATGTCGGAGAAGAGGTTCTCCATCGGTGTAGCGCCGAAGTGCTGGTGGTACTCCTCGGACATGTCGGGGGGGAAGCGGAACGGATGGGCGCGCCGCTGGTCGGAGAAGACATCCCGCAGGCTCGTGAAGGCCACCTCGCCCCCGACCTTCCCGCCGACGAGGAACACCGGGTGGCGCTCGATGTGGGGGGTCCATGTGCGCCGGGTCACCGCGCCGTTGTCCGGATCCAGCTCATACAGCTCAGCGTCCAGCAGCGCGCCGGCGTCGGCGACGATCCCTTCCTTCGTCGAGGCGAACCAGATGTGATCGTCGGGCGCCCACGTGGGGTCGCGGTTGGTCGCCAGCCCGCCGCCGGCGAGGGGACCGGAATCGGACGTGAGCTGGGTGACTGCGCGGGTCTCCAGATCCATCTCGTAGATCTCGTGGCCTTCGTCCTCGCTGAGCCGCAGCGCGAACGCCAGGCGCGTGCCGGTCGCGTCGACCGCGGGATCCCGGGCGTCGCCGCCGCCGTCGTGCAGCGCCCCGGTGAGGTTCTCGATCTCCGTGACCGCGCCGCCGCTGAGACGGGCCAGGTAGATGTCGGTGCCCGGCGCATAGACGTCGAGATCGAACGTCTGCGTCGGCGCCACCTCTCCGCGCACGAACACCAGCGCGTCCAGGGACGGGGTCGGTCCGCAGCTCAGGCCCACCCGGCGCTCCTGCTCGGCGCAGGCCCACTCCACCACCAGGTCGATGCGCGGATCGGAGGGCCCGTCTCCGAACATGGAGTTGCCGCCCTTGTGGATGATCCCGCCGTCGTGGAGCGGCAGCATCTTGCGCACCAGGCGGGACAGCTCAGGCGCGCCGTCCAGCGTGAGCATCTTCAGCGAGAAATTGTAGTTGCCGCGGGTGCCCGCCCGGGAGAACTCTCCGTCGACCCCCGGATCGAAGCGAAACGGGACCGCGGCTCCGACACCGTGGCAGCTCGCGTTCATGCAGCCCGCCCCCGCGAGGACCGGCTGCACCTCGTCGGCGAACCGCTGCTCGTACTCGTCAAGCTCCGCGACCACCTCTCCGCCGTCCGTCTCGCGTGCGATCCACGCTGCGATGGCCAGGTACTCCTCGGTCTCTGGCGACTCGAAGTTCTCGCCCCCGTGGTGCGGCTGGCCGCCGTAGGCCGAGGACAGCGGCTTGCGCAGCAGCGAGGAGAAGGCGGGCGACTCGTCGGTGTTGATCGCGCGAAGGGTGGCGGTGTAGGCCTGATCGGTGTTGATGATGCGGCCCGCGTCGTCGGTCGACAGGAAGAACCGCTCCCACTCGATGACCTCTCCGCTGAGCTCGGCCAGCGGCGGGACCCCGTGGCAGGTGGAGGAGGCGCAGCTCTGCTCCAGAACCGGGATGACGTCTGCTTCGAATTGCTCACGGGGAGTCTGCTCGCCCAGGCCGCAGCCGGTCGCCACGAGGAGACCACCACCCAGGATTCCCCTGTACGGGAGCCCCGTGCGAGGAGCTCCCCTGTGAAGAGGCTTCGTCACTGTGTCCCCACCTGCTGCAGCGACGCGATGCGTGTCTCCAGCTTTGCCACGGCTGCGTCATCGAGGGCGCCCTCGAAGACCTCCAGGATCTGCCCGTCGGCGCCGATCAGGAAGCTCACCGGCAGGCTCTGGGGCTGGTAGTGGTTCGCCAGCTCTCCCTTCGGGTCGAAGGCCACCGGCATGCTCAGCCCGAGGTGCGTCACCAGCCCCTCTGCGCGGGCGATCCGCCGATCGATGCTCACCGCGACCACCGCGGCGTCCGTGGGGGCGAGCCGCGTGTGGAGCTGATCGAGCCGCGGCATCTCCTCCAGGCAGGGCGCGCACCAGCTGGCCCAGAAGTTCAGCAGGACGACCTTTCCCTGGTAGGTGCTCAGATCCAGCGTCCCGCCGCCGGGTCCGGCCAGGGTCGCCACCGGCGCGGTGTCCCCCTGACCGAGGGGAGCCTGCGCCCACGCCGCGCCGGCGCGCAGGAAGCCGCAGAGGGCTGCGGCCAGGACCAGGGATGGGGTGCGGTTCATGTCGATTCCTTGTCTCGAAGGGCCTGCTACGGGCACGGCTCGGGCGTCAGCGTGCCGTCGTCGGGGCCGTACCGAACAATCGTTCCTCTGTAGTCGCCGTCAGTCGTCAGCAGATTGCCCCCGACCCACAGCATCTCGTCGTCGTGGGGCCACACGGCGTGGAGCACATCCGAGGTGACAGGCACCGTCGGTGCCACCCAGGCGTCGTCTTCGTAGATCGCGGTGACGCCGCCGTTGCCCGCGATGTACAGCGCCTCGTTCGGCGCGGTCCAGATCCCATTGAGGGGCTGGGAGATGTCGCCGACGTCGACGGACTCCCAACTCTCTCCGGCGTAGTGCAGCAGGGCGGCGGTGTTCGAGCCGCCGACGGCCCACACGTCGGTGTCGGCGTCGCGTCCGCGAACCGTCACCAGCCGCGCTCCGTCCACCTCAAGGGAGACGAGCTCGTCTCCCTCGAGCCGATAGGCCTGACCGTCGCCGACGAACCAGCCCGACCAGGTCTTGAACATCAGCCCGGGCAGATCACCGGCGAACAGCGACCAGACACCGCCTGTGCGGCGCCAGATCTCGCCGGTGCCGGACGCCACGTCTCCGCCGACCGCCCACACCTCGTCGCCGTCTGCGTAGACCCCGAACAGCGTGGCGTCGGTGGCGACGTCTTCGCGCTGGCGGACGCCGTCCGTGTCGTGCACGATCCGCCCGCCGTCTCCCACGGCCCACCACTCGTTGTCAGACGGCCCGTGCATCCACCACAGCGTGCCGTCGGCGACGTCGGACTCTACGCAGAGCCGCGTCCCGTCGTAGCGGACGATCATGCCAGAGCGTCCCAGCTCCCCGCCGACCATCAAGGTCTCGCCCTCGGCGCTCCACGCCGACAGGAGCACGCCCTCGTCGATCGACTCCGTGAGCACGGTGAAGTCCGAGGTCGAGCCGGTGCCGGTGTCGTCGTCGCCTGTGCAGGAGAGCGCAACTGCAGCAGCAGCGAGCGCCGCTCCGAGGGGGGCTCGCAAGGTTCCGGTTTGAGTTCGTGGGTCGGTGGTCATCGAGCGGGACATTATGGTCCACTTGTACGCACCGTCGCGTCTCTTGACGCCGCGAACATCGTCACCCTGATCTCAGTCAGGCTCCCCACAAAATCCCCTTCCTCGCGCGCGAGATATCCCCTTCCTCGCGCGCGAGAGTAGGTAGGCAGGGCCCAGGGGAGGGGAGCGCGATGACGATCAGGGCGGTCTTGTAGGGGCAGGAACGGAGCCTCCGCCCGCTCACTCTCCCCGGCTCAATTCTCCTCGGCCGTTCGCGCTGCGTCCAGCTCGAAGACGAGCTCGCCGGGCGCCAGCGGCGCGGCGTCCACCGACTGGAACGCATCTCTCCAGTCGAACTCCAGCGTGGCGAACTGCATGTCCGTGACCTTCGCGGGGACCTTGAAGACCAGCGTGAATTTCGTCTCGCCGCCGGGCACCAGCAGCTCGGCGCTGTGTTTGCCCGATGATGCGTAGGTCTGGGAGCCCTCGACCCGCACGCCGACGCGGCCCGGATCGACCAGCACGTAGCCGTCACCACCGTTTCCGCACGAGAATGCAGCCTTGGTCTCCTTCGTCTCCTTCTTGACCTTTCCCAACGTACAGACGACGCCACCCACATTCAGCGTGTTCGATGAGGCCGGGAGAGTGAACGTCCCCGGAGCGAGCGTCGCGCCGGATGTCTCAACGAGCATCACAGCGGCGTCGAGATCGAGGGTCCAGCGATCGACATGGAACCCCGCGCCGCCGTCAAACGACAGGGTCTGCTTGCCCTTGCCACCGGGCTCGACGGTCTTCACCCTGTCGCGTCCGGAGGGGGCGCGGGCGCCGTCTCCGAAATCGGCGCGGGAGTGTGCCCCGTGGAACACCAGGAAGCGATTTGACGGCGCGCGCAGTCGGACGGACATCTTGGCGAATTCCATCCGGGCGATGGGATCGGCGAACGAGACGATCGCTCCGTCCTGGCTCACGGCGGGCGCGGCGTAGAAGTTGGTGTGATCGGGGTCGACCTTCTCCGGCTTCGGCGCCGACTGGGGCGCTGGCGCGACCGCTGCGGATGCAGAGACTGCTGTGGAGACTGCTGCGGTCGCCTCCAACGGGAGGGGCTCCAGTGAGACGCTGACCCCGCTGGGCAGCGAGCGGATCTGCACGCTGCGGCTGGCGCTGGATGACGTGCCGCTCATCAGATCGGCCTGCCCGGAGGCGGTGCTTCGGGAGACGCCGTCGGGGCCCACGTGCGTGCTCTGCGCGTGGTGATCCATCTGGCCGTCGGCGCCGACGGTGGTGCGCGAGCTGGACGAGCTGATGCCGTCCGGACCCACGCTCACGTTGACCTCGGTGTGCGAGCTCTCGGTGGCGGTGCCGTCAGAGACGGCTTGGAAGTCCGACTTCGCGTCCTGGAGATCGCCGGCGGTGGCCTGCGCCTGGCTGGCGAGCGCGCCCGCGGTCATCGCGCCCTGTGCGACCCGCGCCAGTTTGCCACCCTTCGAGACCGAGACGGCGTCCGTCAGGACGAGCTGCGCGCCGTCCCACGACAGCGCGACCTCCACCTCGTCGGGCAGGAACAGGCGTGCGCGGTACACGACGTCTCCATCGACCTCGACGTCGATCGCATGCTCGCCGGCGGCCAGCTTCGAGAACTCGACGGTCCTTCCGCGCTTGATCGTCTCCTTCTCTCCGGAGACAGCGACGTGGGCGGTGTTCTCGGCGGTGACCGCGACCTCGCTGGCTATCGCGTCTTGCGCCAGCAGCGCCAGAAACCACGCAGTCATCATCTGTAGCTCTTGAACCTGTAGCTCTTGAACCTGTAGCTCTTGAACAAACGTCACCTCGGGATCACTGCGCGAAGCTCACCTTATGGCTTCACTGCGCGGGCTTGATTCTCCAGGTTTCACTGTCCGGCCATCACTGCCCGGCCATCTCTGTCCGGCCATCACTGTTCGGAGATCACTGT
>CAYXGP010000153.1:0-3171 GCA_964464515.1 uncultured Enterobacterales bacterium | reverse complement strand
CGGAGATCACTGTCCGGAGATCACTGCGAGACCGCGCTGATGTCGAGGATGAGCCCGCCGCCATCTCCGCCGGAGACATGCGGCAGCTTGCCGTTCCACTTCTCGATGGCGCGAAGTTGGAGCAGCTCAGGCGTGAGGGTCTGCCGCAGGAGCTGCAGCGACTCGGCCTCGGCGCGCGCGGCGATGAGCGCGGAGTCTGCGGTCCCCTGGGCCCGGACCTTGGCCTGCTCAGCCTCGACCCTGATGCGCGCCAGATCGTTGGTGGCGGTCAGGGCCTTCTGCTCGGCGACCTGCTTTGCCTCGACGGCGTTCTGGTACTGGTCGTCGAACTTGAAGTTGGTGATGGACAGCTCGGTCACCTCGACCCCGCTCTTCTCCAGCGTGGCGCCCAGGTGGTCGGAGATCGCCAGCTTGACCTCCTCGCGCCGGGTCACCAGCTCGTCGGCTGTGAACTTCGCCGTGGAGCGCTTGATGCTCTCCTGCAGCGCGGGATCGATGATGTTCCCCGTCAGGATCGTGAGCGGACCGATGTTGCGGTAGATGTCGACCACGTCTTCGCGCTTCACCCGGTAGTTGAGCGCCACCGTGGTGGAGACGACCTGCAGATCCTTGGACGAGGCGCTGGCCTTGGCCTCGACCTTCTGGATGCGGGCGTCGTAGTTGTAGTAGCGCTCGCCGAACCAGCTCTCCCAATAGAAGCCCTCCGCGAAGGCTTCAGCCTGCAATTCGCCCCAGACCACGAGCACGCCGACCGTGCCGGGTTCGACGGTGTGCGGGGAGCAGGCGCTCGCCCCCAGCGCCAGGAGCGATGCGAGGACAGTCCTGTAGAGGGGTGTCCTGCCCAGAGACATCCTTCGGGGGGAGGTGCGGTTCATGGTGACTCCTTCAGACCACGCGGTCGGGCGGCTCCTCGCCGCGCAGCACCGCCAGCATGTTGTTCGCAGCCCGCTGGGCCATCGCGCGTCGGGCGGCCATGGTCGCCGAGCCCAGGTGGGGCAGCAGGATGGCGTTGTCCATCGACAGCAGCGCCGGGTGGACGTTGGGCTCGTTCTCGAAGACGTCGAGGCCGGCGCCGGCGATCCACCCCGAGCGCAGCGCGTGGATCAGCGCGCGCTCATCGACGATGGGACCGCGTGCGGTGTTGATGAGCACGGCGTGGCGCCTCATCCGACCCAGCTCCTCGGTGCCGATCAGGTGGCGCGTCGCGGAGGTGAGGGGACAGTGCAGAGACACCACGTCGCTCGTCTCGAGCAGCTCCCGCAGCGGCGTGCCGCTGTCGCGACCGTTGAAGATGACCTTCATCCCGAAGGCGCGCGCGCGCTCGGCGACGGCGCGGCCTATCCGGCCCGGCCCGACGATGCCCAGCGTGGAGCCGCGCAGCTCCAGCCCGCGCAGCAGCGTGGGGCGCCATCCCTGAAAGCGTCCGTTGCGCACCAGGCGGTCTCCGGCCAGCATGCGGCGGCCCACCGCGAGGATGAGACCCATCGCGAGGTCGGCGGTGGCGTCGGTCAGGACGTCCGGGGTATTGGTGACGACGACTCCGCGCTCGGCGGCGGCGGCGAGATCGATGTTGTCGGTGCCCGCGGCGTGCTGGGCGATGACCTTGAGGGGGGCTGCGTCGAGCACCGCCGCGTCGACGCGATCGGTGGGCATGGACATCAGGCCCACGCAGCCGGCCATCCGGTCGATGAGCATCGCGTGGCTCATCGGCGAGCGACCCTTCCAGATGTCGACGTTGATCGACGACTTGTGGAGGATGTCCAGGCCGATGGGATCGATCGCCTGGGTCACCATCACGCGCATGGTCCCTCCTACGCCTCCCTCATAGCGTGCCGCGCGCCTCGGTGGTCGGAGCGATCTGCCTTGACGCGGAGCCCTCGGCGGGAAAGTGTTCCCCTCATGCCCGACTTGGACCGCACGCTCGCCGATCTATACGATCCGATCTACCACTGGAAGCGGTACCCTGACGAGGCCGCGCGGGTGCGCGAGGTGCTCGCTGAGGCAGGGATCTCCGACGGCGCTCGGGTGGTCGAGGCTGGCTGCGGGACCGGGCGCTTCCTCCCCGAGCTGGGCCGATGGTACGCGATGAGCGGCTTCGACCGCTGCCCGCACATGGTCACACGCGCGCAGGAGCGCGCTCCGTCGTCTCGGATCTGGCAGGCCGACATGGTGGACTTCGAGCTCCCCGAGCCCGCAGACGCGATCGTCTGCCTGTTCAGCAGCATCGGCTATGTCTACCCCCTGCCGCGTCTCGGGCAGACCGCGCGGTCGATGGCCGCCGCTCTCCGACCGGGCGGGGTGGCGCTGATCGAGCCCTGGTTCACGCCGGAGTTCGTGCAGACACCTCACCTGTCTGTCGACACGTACCGGTCTGCGGAGCTGGTGCTGTCGCGGGTGGGGCACCACGTCACGACGGGCACGCTCTCCATCCTGGACTTCCACTGGACGGTCGCCCGCCCCGGCGGTGTCGAGCAATTCAAGGAGCGGCTGGAGCTGGCGCAGTACACCCGCGCCGAGCTGCTCGGTGCCTTCGCCGCCGCCGGGTTCCGCGCGCGGTGGTACCACGACGGCCTCATGCCCGACCGCGGCCTCGTGGTTGGCACCCTGGAGGGATGATGTTCTGGCGAAAGAGACCCGCGCTGCCCCGCGCCGAAGAAGCGCTGCCCGGACGGGCGGAGGCCATCTCTGTGAGCCCGGCCCACGCGGTGAACGGTAACGCCACGGCGCCGCCGTTCCCCGATGGGTTGGAGACGACCATGTTCGGGCTGGGGTGCTTCTGGGGGGCCGAGCGAAAGTTCTGGCAGGCCCCGGGGGTGTTCTCGACGCAGGTGGGGTACGCCGCCGGGTTCACGCCCAACCCCACCTACCGCGAGGTCTGCTCGGGCCGAACCGGTCACAACGAGGTGGTGCGGGTGCAGTTCGACCCCGCACAGGTCACCTTCGACGCCCTGCTCAAGATCTTCTGGGAGAGCCACGATCCAACCCAGGGGATGCGGCAGGGCAACGACGTCGGAACGCAGTATCGGTCGGGTGTCTATGCATACTCTGTGGCGCAGCAGGAGGCCGCTGTGTCATCGCGGGACGCCTTTCAGGAGGCGCTGAAGGCGCGGGGGTTTGGGGCCATCACGACGGAGATCATCGAGGCGCCGGTTTTTTACCATGCGGAAGATT
>CAYXGP010000152.1:0-21148 GCA_964464515.1 uncultured Enterobacterales bacterium | reverse complement strand
TGAAAGCTGCATGATCAGCGAATCAGGGAGTGCCCCCCAAATGCGAACGCGCCCTGCCCTTCGTCCACTGGCGTGCGACGCTCTCGAACCCTGTCTCTTGATTTGGGCCAGATACGACTTTGAGCGCCGCAAGCCAGTGGACTCGCATGCCGATCATGGGAGACTTCTTTCCCTGGAGCGGCCTTACGGTTGAACAACAAGGAGGGGGTGCCATGGCTCGAAGAAGTCTCTCCCCACGCTCCAGCAAACTTCAATTTCCCGACAGTGATGGTCAGCCGTTGGCGGACAACACACGCCAGCTCCAGTGGATCATGACGCTCAAGGGATACCTCGACGCGCTGTTGCCCGACTTCGTCGGGGGTGACCTGCTCTGGTACCCGGATCCGACGGATGATCGCGTTCGCCGCGCGCCGGATGTGTTGGTGGCGCTGGGTCGGCCCAAGGGCCACCGGGGCAGCTACAAACAGTGGGAGGAGGACGGCGTCGCGCCGCAGGTCGTATTCGAGATCCGCTCTCCGTCCAACACCGGGCCCGAGATGGCCCGAAAGCGCGCATTCTACGAGCACCACGGCGTCCAGGAGTACTACGAGTACGATCCCGAGCGGAACATCCTCCAGGGTTGGGTCCGTGGCGGGGATCAGCTCATTGAGATCGCCAGGATGGCTGGCTGGCAGAGCCCGCTGCTGGCCATTCGGTTCCACCCGGGCGAGCCCGAGCTGCGCATCGCCCACCCGGATGGCGCGCCGTTCCACACCTTCATCGAGAACCGTCAGCGCGCCGAAGCTGAGCACCAGCGCGCCGAGGCCGAACACCAGCGGGCTGAGCAGGAGGCTCGGCGCGCCGCACAGGCTCATCGCCACGCTGAGAGTGAGCAGCGACGGGCAGCACAGGCAGACGCGCACGCTGAGCAGGAGCGTGAGCGCGCCGAGCGTCTGGCTGGGCGCCTCCGTGCGTTGGGGCTCGATCCCGAGCAGGAATGAACCACATGCGCTTCATCAACACACTGAGTTGTCTCGCCGCCTGCAACGGCAAGTCCTCGGGCGACACCGCCTCGACAACATCCACCTACAACAACGACGCCACCTCATCAGCTGGAACAACCAAGCTCACTCCAACGGTCTGGACTGGCCCACGTGGCGACGGATAGCGCCGCTTCCACCCGAGAACCAATACATCCCAGCATCGTTCAGGAGTCCGCGGGTCGGGCTGCTCTCGCAGCCCCGCCGTTCATCAAACGGCGAAAAGAGGTGCAGGACTTTCAGGGGGATCGACCAATCAGCCTGCCTTGACCGGTTTTGAAGTCATGAGCATTCAACGTTGGAAGTAGCATCCATCATTTCAGTCGAACTCCGACGGCAACGTCGGGTCTCGCGCGTGAATAAAAAAACGATGAATCTGCGCCCGTGTGATTCTCCCTGATGACAGCTCCGGGATCTCGTCTTCACCGAAGAACCCAACCTCCGACGTCTCCAGGCTGGTCGCTGGCGCGCCTCCGGTGATCTCACACGCGAAGAACAACTTGTAGATCTGGAACGGAAAGGGTGGTGTGTGACCCTGGGCGTCGCGGTCCAAGGCGGCCAGCAGCTTCACCGCCCGGGTGCGGTACCCCGACTCCTCGAAGACCTCCCGCACGCAGGCCTCGCTGGGGGTCTCGTTGGGATCGGCCCAGCCGCCGGGCACCGTCCAGCGCCCGTGATCGAGCACCTCCCGCACCAGCAGGATCCTCCCCTCCCGGATCACCACCCCGCGTACGTCCACTCGCGGCGTCGCCGGCCCGATCTGCTCGGAGAACAGCGCTCGGGCTGCGTCCGGTGTGGCGGTGGTGTGGCGCGCCAGGATCTCCGCGGCGATGGCACGGATCTGCCCGTAGCGCTCCCGGTCGTAGGGGTTGTCGGTGTAGTGGCCGCCCATCTGGGCGATCGATTGCAGGGCGCGGCTCCAGCGCAGCCAGTCCTCGGTCATCGGCCCCTCCATGGGTCGGCTGCCGCATTATGACCCTGGAATGCTGGGAGTGCTCCGACCGGATCGGCCTGCGCTGCCTGCCGATGCGCAGGCGGCCTACGGCAGACTGTACTGCGGCCTGTGCGCGACGCTGGGGCGCACCTACGGTTCGGCGTGGCGCCCGCTCCACACCTGGGACGCGGTCTTCGTCGCCCTGCTGGCTGATGCACTGGTGGATGGGGCTCTGGTGGACGACGACCAGCCTTGTGAGCGCGTTCGCTGCCCGCTGGCGCCCTGGAGCCACAAGGACGTCCCGGCCCCCTCCCACCGCGGTCTTCAGTTCGCGGCCGCTGTGCAGGTGCTGGCCTTGGAGCAGCGGCTGATCGACGACCGCGAGGAGGGCTCGGTCCTCGCTGTCGGACTCCTGGGATTGACGCAGGCGGGCGTGGCGGTCGCCGAGCACGAGCTGGCCGATCTGGGGGTCGCCCTGCCCGAGCTGCGAGAGTTGGGCGCGGCGCAGACGGCGGTGGAGGCGGGTCGGCCCGACGTGGCTCAGGCCGCTGCGCCCACGGCTCGCGCCATGTCGGCCATCCTCGGCGCGGTGGGGGAGCTCGCGGGCGCACACCAGGATGTGTTGCGACGCCTCGGCGCTGCTCTGGGGCACATCCTCTATGCGCTGGACGCCCTGGAAGATCTCCCCGGCGATCTGCGCGCGGGTCGCTTCAACCCGTGCCTCACTGGCGGACGCATCTCCCCCCGGCGAACCCACGCCACCGCGCAACTGCTCACCGAAGAACTGGCGGCGCTGCCCGCGCTGATCGATCGGCTGCCGCTGGGCAGTCACGCCGTCACCGCGCGGAGCGTCCTGTGCCACGCGCTGCCCCGTCGGGCGCAGGAGGCCCGGGTTCGCGCCCTGAAGCTGGCCGGCCCACGGCGCGCGGCAGCGGAGCGCCGCGCCGGGATGGGCGCGCTCGCCTGGGGTTGGGATCGGCTGCTGGTGGCCTCGGTGACGCTCTACATCTTTTTGGGTTGGATCACCGGCGCACGCGCCGCGCCTGAGGGGCTCCAGGGGCCGCAGGTCAACCACTTCTGCCACGAGGACTGCTGCACGCCGTCCACATACTGCTCGACGGGCTACTCCCACGACGGGCGGTTCGGGTTCGATGACTGCGGACGTCGCTGGTGGCAGGGGCTCGGCAGCCGGATCGATCGGGCCGACGGGGCCAGCGGCTGGGCGGCGGCGGCCTGTCCGGGGGACACCGTGGCGTACACCTGCGGCGCGTCGAACTGCTGCTCCGGCTTTGGCTGTCCCGAGCAGGAGGGTGGCGGTGGGTGCTGTTACCACCTGCCGGGTTGGTGCGAAGATCTGTGCGGCGTGATCGGGTGGGTGGTGAGCTTGCTGTCTGCGGCCTGGGAGTGGGCCGAGGATCTGGTCGGCTGAACAGGAGGGAACGATGATCAAGAGATGGACATGGACACTCGCGCTGGCGCTGGCCTGCAGCTCCGGCGGCTCAGATGACGATGACGACGGCGGACTCATCGACGGGTTCGGCGGATCCAGCGGCGGGGGTGGCGGGAGCTCAGGCGGTAGCTCGGGCTCCTCCGGAGGCTCGGGCGGCTCTTCCGGCGGCACCTCGGGCTCCAGCGGCGGCAGCGGTTCTTCTGGCGGCACCTCGGGCTCCAGCGGCGGCAGCGGATCTTCTGGCGGCACCACCAACCCGTCCCAGGACTGCGACGACATCGGCGGCCTCACGCTGCTGCGCGACCTGCCCGATGAGATCGAGGAGAACCAGTCCTGGTCCGAGAGCGGCGCGGTGTTCACGGCCCGCGCGGTGGGCGAGAGCTTCTGGGCCTACAACTCAGGCGGCTGCCTGTGGGGCGGGATGACGCTGGAGGTCGATCTGCTGCGGATCGGGTGCAACGCCCATCGCGTCGCGCTGGTCGTCGAGGATGGCTGCCACGGCTGCACCGAGGCCAACGCCTACCATCAGGGGGAACGGCTGGACACTGTCGAGTCGGGGAGCAATTGGGTGCTCTCGTCAGACGTGCGGATCGACGCGATCGACTTCTGGTCGTACGAGGGTGGGATCTGCGAGATTCGGATCGACGTCGCTCACTGACCGCGGGGGGGGGACGCGTTCAGGGCCGCCCGGGCTCAGGGCCGCCCGGGCTCAGGGCCGCCTGGGCTCAGGGCCGCCCGGGCTCAGGGCCGCCCGAACTCAGGGACGGGCGCCGCAGTCGGTGCAGTCGGTGCCGACGTCACACAGGCTCGAAGTAGAGTCGTCCCCGCCGTCGTCGCAGTCACCATCACCAGCGTAGGCCGACGTGTTCCACGGCGTGCAGGTGTCGGTGCAGGGATCACGCGGTCCGCAGTCGGCGCAGTCGGTGCCGAAGTCGCAGGCGATGGTGGGGTTCGCGCCCGTTCCGCCGTCGTCGCAGATGCCGTCACCGGCCCAGGTGCAGGTGTCTTGACAGATCGTGCTGGAGCCGCCGCTGGTCGTGCCGCCACTGGTCGTGCCGCCACTGGAAGAGCCGCCGCTGGTCGTGCCCCCGGAGGAGCCGCTGCCGCCAGAGGAGCCGCTGCCGCCAGAGGAGCCGCTGCCGCCAGAAGATCCACTGCCGCCAGAGGAGCCGCTGCCGCCAGAAGATCCGCTGCCGCCAGAGGAGCCGCCGGAGGTGCCGCTCGGCGCGCAGTCCGGGGAGCCATCGCAGTCGGGATCGTCGCAGTCGAACAGCCCGTCGGCGTTGTTGTCAGCGCCGTCCGAGCACTCTCCGGCGTTGAGCCCCTCTACGAGGGTCTCCTCCTCGCAGTCCGGGGAGCCATCGCAGCCCGGATCGTCGCAGTCGAACAGCCCGTCGGCGTCGTTGTCGGCGCCGTCCGAGCAGTCGCCCCCCTCGGTCCCTTCGTCCTGCGAGGAGGTCGTCGGCGAGGAGGTCGTCGGGGTGGTGGTCGTATCGACGGTGGACGAGCCGGTGGTCGTGGTGGTGTTCCCGGCACCAAAGCCGTTCTCGTCGTCCGAGTTCTCGGTGGTCTGAGATTCTGTCTCGAGGCCGTACAGGTGTTCCTGACAGCCGACGAGCAGACCGAGGAGGAGGAGAAGGTCGGTGCGCATCTCCCCTTCATATCCGAGATCGGGGCTATCCGAAGAGTGGTCTCGGAGTCAGCCCCTGGTCAGAACTGTTCGGCCTCGGTCGAGTCGGCCAGGGCCGTCGTCGATGACGCCCCGCCTGCGATGACCTGCGCGACGTCGTCGAAGTAGCCGGTGCCCACCTCGCGCTGGTGACGCACGGCGGTGTAGCCCTGGTCCGCTGCGGCGAACTCGGCGTCCTGCAGATCGGCGTAGGCGCTCATGCCCCGCTGGCCGTAGTCCCGAGCGAGCTGGAACATGCCGTGGTTCAGGCTGTGGAAGCCGGCCAGCGTGACGAACTGGAAGGCGTAGCCCATGGCTCCCAGCTCGCGCTGGAACTTCGCGATGGTGGTGTCGTCGAGGTGGCGGCGCCAGTTGAAGCTAGGCGAGCAGTTGTAGGCCAGCATCCTGCCCGGGTGCTCGGCGTGGATGGCCTCGGCGAATTCGCGGGCCTCGTCGAGGTTCGGGGTGCTGGTTTCGCACCAGATGAGGTCGGCGTAGGGCGCGTAGGCCAGCCCGCGTGCGATGGCCATCGCGTGCCCGCCGGTGGTGCGGAAGAAGCCCTCCGGGGTGCGCTCGCCGGTCATCCAGTGCCGATCGCGCTCGTCGATGTCGGAGGTGATCAGCTTGGCGGAGCCGGCGTCGGTCCGCGCGATGAGCACCGTGGGCACGCCCATCACGTCCGCGGCCAGGCGCGCAGACGTGAGCGTGCGGATGAACTGTTGGGTGGGCACGAGCACCTTTCCGCCCAGGTGACCACACTTCTTCTCCGAGGCGAGCTGGTCCTCGAAGTGCACGCCAGCCGCGCCTGCGGCGATCATCGCGCGGGTCAGCTCGTAGGCGTTGAGGTGTCCGCCGAACCCCGCCTCGGCGTCGGCGACGATGGGCACGAACCAGTCGAGGTCGCGATCACCCTCGCCCCAGTGCACCTGATCGGAGCGCTGCAGCGCGCGGTTGATGCGGCGCACCATCTGCGGCACCGAGTTGACCGGGTACAGGCTCTGGTCGGGGTAGGTCTCGCCAGCGAGGTTGCCGTCGGCGGCGACCTGCCAGCCCGAGACGTAGATCGCCTGGAGGCCCGCCTTGACCATCTGCATGGCCTGGTTTCCGGTGATCGCGCCCAGGCAGTTGACGTAGGGGGTGTTCTGCATCTGCCACCACAGGCGGCGCGCGCCGCGATCGGCCAGGGTGTGGGCGATCGGCAGCGAGCCGCGGAGGCGGCGGACGTCGTCTTCCGTGTAGGTCCGGACGACGCCGCTCCAGCGATCGGCGGGCAGGGTGTAGGGGTTGCGGGCTTCCAGCTCGGCGTCTTCGAAGAAGGTCATCGGGTACTCCGGATGGGGATTCAGAGGGTCAGGAGAGTCGGGGGGTCAGGAGCCGCTCGTAGGCGGGAAGGGTGAGAAAGAGGGGTGGGCGCTCGGCGCAGATCGCGTCGGCCAGCAGCGCGCGGGCCTCATCCAGCCGGGGATGCGCGGCGGCGGGCAGCGCTGCGATCTGTTCGTCGAGGGTGTCCAGGACGAGCGCGCCGGTGATGGCGCGCCCGTCGTCCAGCGCGGCGCCGTGGTGGACCCACTGCCAGAGCTGCGACCGGGAGATCTCCGCGGTGGCGGCGTCCTCCATCAGGTCGAACAGCGGCACGCAGCCCCGCCCGTTCAGCCAGGCCTCGACGTAGAGCAGACCGACCAGGGTGTTCTGACGAAGGCCGGCCTCGGTGATGGTGCCCTCAGGAACAGCCAGCAGATCGTCGGCGGTGATCGTCACCTGCGAGCGCGCAGGGTTGTTCTGATGGAGGTCGATCTGGTTGGCTTGCGGCATCGCGGCGTCGAACACCTCCATCGCCAGCGACACCAGCCCGGGGTGGGCCACCCAGGTGCCGTCGTGGCCTGCTGCGACCTCGCGGTCCTTGTCAGCGCGGACCCGCGCGAGGGCCCGCGCGTTGGCCTCGGGGTCGCGCTTGATGGGGATCTGCGCCGCCATCCCGCCCATCGCGTGCACCCCACGGCGGTGGCAGGTGGCGATGAGCAGCTCGGCGTAGGAGCGCAGGAAGCGGCGGTCCATCCCCACCTGACCGCGCTCGGGCAGCACGAAGCGGGCGTGGCGACTCAGCGACTTGATGAAGCTGAAGATGTAGTCCCACCGACCGCAGTTCAGCCCGGCCGAGTGTTCGCGCAGGGCGTACAGGATCTCGTTCATCTGGAAGACGGCGGGCAGCGTCTCGATCAGCACCGTGGCCTTGATCGTGCCGACGGGCAGCCCTAGCACGCCCTGGGCCATGCGGAACGCGTCGTCCCACAGGCGCGCCTCTTGCCGATGCTCCAGCTTGGGCAGGTAGAAGTAGGGAGCCGTGCCCCGTTCCACCAGCTCGCGGGCGTTGTGGAACATGTACAGCCCGAAGTCAACCAGCCCGGCCGGGGCCGGCCGCCCGTCCACCGTGATGTGGGCCTCCTCCAGGTGCCAGCCTCGCGGGCGGACCATCAGCACCGCCAGCTCACTCTCGGGCCGCAGGCGGTAGCGCTTGCCTCGCGTGGAATCATCGAAGGCGATCGAGCGCCGCACGGCGTCGCGCAGGTGAACCTGCCCCCCGATGACGTTCTCCCAGGTCGGCGAATTCGAGTCCTCGAAGTCGGCCATGAAGACCCGGGCGCCGGAGTTGAGCGCGTTGATGATCATCTTGCGATCGACCGGTCCGGTGATCTCCACTCGGCGATCTGCCAGCTCTGCGGGCATCGGCGCGCAGGTCCAGTCGCCGCTGCGGATCCGCGCGGTCGCCGGATCGAAGTCGGGGAGCACACCAGCGTCGCGGTCGGCCTGCGCCTGGGTTCGGGCTGCCAGGGCAGCGTCGAGGCGCGGTCGCAGCTCTCGCACCAGCCCTGCCAGGAAGCTCAGCGCCTCTTCGGTGAGGATCTCCGCGCAGAGATCTGAAGACCCAGAAGAAGACAGCTCTGAAGACGCAGGGCCACGAACGGCCACGCCGGACACACCGGTCGCCATGGGAACCTCCCGTCGGTGTCTGCCAGCCGCAGCACCTGATGACACGGAGTTTGTCCGGACCAGACGCCAGTCACAAGGGGGCCCGCCGTAGGGCTGTAAAGGCTCGTAAACGCCGGATCGTTCGGGTGTAAAGGGCTGTAAATCAGGTCCCTACGAGCCCTGAGTCGCTCAGCCAGCGGACATCCTCGGGTCAGCCACCGGAGCCCCCGTGAATTCCACCACCCCTCGACTCGGTCACAAGGTCCGCTCTCTTCGCCGAGCGCAGGGGCTGTCGCAGTCCCAGCTCGCCGCCGATCTGGGCATCTCCGGCAGCTACCTCAACCTGATCGAGAACAACCGCCGGCCGCTGACCGCGCGGGTGCTGATCAAGGTCGCGCAGCGCTTCTCGGTGCCGCTGGAGGAGTTCTCGGACGAGGAGGAGAACCGGCTGGCGCGGGAGCTGGAGGAGGTGCTGATCGACCCGGTGTTCGGCGAGCATCAGGTGAAGGTGGGCGACGCCCGCGAGCTCGCCGCGCGCTTTCCGGAGATGGCCCGCTCGATGCTCTCTCTGTTCCAGGCCTGGAAGACCCGAGAGGAGTCGCTGCACGAGACCGGCCTCGACGTCGGCGATCATCGTCTGCCCAGCGAGGAGGTGACCGAGCTGCTGCAGAGCGCCAGCAACCACTTCCCCGCGCTGGAGGCGGCCGCCGAGGAGCTGCGATCCGGGCTGCGCGCCCGCAGCCTCGCCGACGGGCTCCACACCCACCTCGAGGAAGGCCTGGGCGTGAGCGTGCGCGTGGTCCGCGTGAGCCGCGGGGAGTGGACGGTGCGTCGGTACCTGCCAGATCTTCGGGAGCTGCGGATCTCCGAGGAGCTGGCTCCTCGCAGCGTGACGTTCCAGCTCGCCCACCAGATCGGCCTGCTCACGCTCGCGGAGCTGATGGACGAGATCATCGACCGCAGTCGGCTGTCCACCGAGCAGTCGCGACGCCTCGGCCGAGTGGCGCTCGCCAACTACTTCGCCGGCGCGGTGCTGATGCCCTACGCGGCGTTTCTCGACGCCGCCGAGACCGAGCGGTACGACATTGAGCTGCTGGGCAACCGCTTCCGCACCAGCTTCGAGCAGGTCTGCCATCGCCTGACCACGCTCCAGCGGCCCGGGGCCCGCGGGATACCGTTCCACATGGTGCGGGTGGATATCGCGGGGAATATCTCCAAGCGCTTCTCGGCGTCAGGGATCCACTTCGCGCGCTTCTCCGGGGCCTGCCCCCGGTGGAACATCCACGCCGCCTTCCTCACCCCCGGCCGCATCCGCATTCAGCTCTCGGAGGCCGAGGAGGGCGCGCGCTACTTCTGCGTGGCGCGCACCGTCTCGAAGGGGCGGGCGGGCTACCGCAGCACGCACTCCCTGCATGCCATCGGCCTGGGCACGCGGGTGGAGCACGCCCGGCGCATGGTGTACTCCGAGGGCGTCGACGTCGATGGGGCTCCCGCCGTGCAGATCGGCGTCTCGTGTCGCCTCTGCCACCGTCAGCGCTGCGAGCAGCGCGCGCACCCTCCGCTGGATGCGGCCCTCGCGCTGGACGAGAACGTCCGCGGGCGCTCCTTCTACGACGTCGGGCGCTGATCGCGATCGCGCAGATTTCTACACGCGTCCGACAATTGCGCTAAACTTTTCCATAGGACGACCGATGGGGCCGCGTGTACGTTCATGGCACATACTTCATCCACTCCTCGCGTGGATCGGAGAAGACACCCAGCGCCCGCACCAACCGGGGGTTTGAGACCCGTCGTGCGTCGGCCGTTGAGCGTGCCACCTCGAATGCCCCCGCCGCGCGGGTTCGCCACTTCAACCGCACCGAGGCGCCCGCGCCGAATTTCTCCGGCGATGGCGTGGTGGTCATGCTGTCTGAGGAGGCCGAGGCGATCCTCGATCGCGCGGCGGCGATGACCTACGAGGACGGTCCGCTCCCCGAGACCTTCCACTACGATCTACACACCCCTTCGTTGGCCCCCATGCCCGATCCCCGACCGGCCGGGGCCCCCGAGCCCACCCGGCTCGACGGCGCCGTCGCGGAGATCAACCGGCTTCAGGCCCAGGAGGCGCTGGCGAAGGCCGACGTGGGCGTGCGCGAGGCCCTGGCCCACCTGTTCTCGGATCGCCCGAACTACACCTACCGCTCCGGACCGGGCGGGCAGCGCCATGTCACTGGCGGCAACCCCGACCTCCAATTCACGCCCGCGCTCTCGCCCGAGGGCACCCTCCAGCGGGCGCGCATCTTCCGGGCCCTCGCGGTCACCGCTGGTGATGTTCCCGACGCGGACGGCCCCGAGCTGCTGCAGACCCAGCACTTCGCCGACGCCGCCGCGGCCGCTCTGGAGGCGCGCCGCGCCGCGCTGATGAGCGCGCGCACCCTTGAATTCGCTACTACCGGCGCGGCCTACACGGGGGCCTCGACCTCCACGGTCGATCCCCCGCTGCCATCGAACGCGTTGCCCTTGAAGGATCTCTCCGACCAGGCAGCCCCGCCGCGGCTGGACGCCGTGACGGCGCGCACGCAGCCGCTTCCCCTGGAGATGCCGCCCAAGGCGCCGCTGGTGGAGCCCCCGGTGTTCGAGCCCAGGAGCGAGGTCGGGTTCTCGATGCGCGGGGAGCTGGCGCCGACGACCTACCGGGACGCGGCGTACGTCGGCTACTTCCCGGTGGGCGGCAACGTCGACGTCTTCGTCTGATCGATTCGCTCCCGCTGGATCACTGGGGGAGTTCTCGCCCGCGACCACCTTGGACGCGCTAAGATGCCCGAAGGGCGCGCATGCTTGCCGGGCGGAGCGCCGGCCCATTCCCTCCTGATCGCCCAGAGCCCAGCATGATCATGGAGAAGCGACGGGTCGGCGTCGTCGGCTGCGGCAAGCTGGGCCGGGCGCTGTGTGAGGCGCTTCTCAGCGACTCGGAGCTGAGTCGGTCCCATGAGCTGGCGTTCGTCTGGAACCGCACCCCCGAGCGGATGGTCGGCGTGGTTCCAGATGAGCTGGTTCTGCACTCACTCCGCGACTTCGCAGACGCTCGCCCCGATCTGGTGGTGGAGGTGGCACACCCCACCGTCGCCCGGCAGTTCGGAGATCTGTTCCTGTCGCGCTGCGACTTTCTGGTCGGTTCGCCGTCGGCCCTGGCCGATCCCGAGCTGGACACCGTGCTCCGCGCAGTGAGCGAGTTCTCCGGGAACGGCCTGTATGTGCCGCGCGGTGCGCTCCCGTGCCTGGAGGAGATCCTCCGCCTGCGGCGCCAGGGACTGCTCGGCGACGCCCGCATCACCATGCGCAAGCACCCCGACTCCGTTCGCTTCGCCGAGCCCCTCGATCCCCCGCTGGACGAGACCGAAGAGGAGCGCATCCTCTACAGCGGGCCGCTGCGTCGGCTCTGCGCGCTGGCCCCCAACAACGTCAACACCATGGCGGCGCTGGCGCTGGCTTCGGGGCTGGGTTTCGACGTGGTGTGGGCCCGGCTGGTCGTCAATCCACGGCTGCGGCACCACATCACCGAGATGTTCCTGCTCGGGCCGCCCGTGGATGGCCCGCGGTTCACGCTCCAGGTGTCCCGCAAGAGCCCCGCTGCGTCCAACGCGGTGACGAGCTCCGCGACGGTCCTGGGCTTCATCGACAGCGTCGCGGCTGCGGGTGGCCGGGGCGGGGGGATCCACTTCTGTTGAGAGCGCGCGCGCTGGTGGTCGCGCTCGCCGCGGGCTGCGACGCCACCTTCGACGTGCGCTCCCAGGATCTCGGCCCCTTTCGGATCGCCGCGATCGGCACCGAAGAGGGGCGCGCCAGCGCGGTGATCTGGAGCGGCCTCGGCCTGTACCACGACGACGCCCCGTCCCTGGAGTGGACGCTCGACGGAGAGGCGCTGGGCAGCGGGTGGGATGTGGCCGTGCCCGACGCCGGGGTGCTGGGACTGACCGCCACGTCTCCCGAGGGGGTGGTGCGGCAGGCGCAGGTGAGGCTGGCCGATCCCGGGCCGGCGCTGGGGTGGCAGCGGTACGCGGTCACGCTCGGAGACGATCTCTCGATCGACGCGCGCGCAGCGGCGGAGCCCGTCGCCGTCGCGCAGGGTGTCGCGGAGGGGGAGGCCGCGCGCGTCGCGCTGGACAACGAGGCTGGCACCACGGCGCGCTGGATGGTCGCCGACGGTCGCGGGACCCTGCTGGAGCTGGACCCTCGCACGGTCGATCTGCTGGCTGAGGAGATCGAATTCGATGACGGAGAGGTGGCCGCGCGGACCGACGCCGGACCCGGGCGCTACTCCCTGCTCGGGCTGGTGATCGACGGGCAGGGAGCCAACCGCTGGACCTGGATCGACGTCGACGTGGGGGCCACCACGCCGGCGTTCGAGCACCGCGGGCGTCTGCTCGACGGCGACGCTGACACCTCCACGGGGCTGGTCGCCGGTACGATCGCCTCCGCCGAGACGCCGGCCGGGATCGCGCTGATGAATCTGGAGCCGGTCACCGACACCGCGCAGCAGGACGCGCTGGCCTGTGGTGGAGCGCCGTTTCGGCTTGACTGGTTGGCGGCCGGACGCTGCACTCGTCCGGAGCTGGAGGGGATGCGGGTGGTGTTGGAGGTGACGCCTGGAGGAGAGTGACCAGGCCCGCTCATGGGTATACTCTCGGAGATGAACACGTCTACAGTCTTCACCGCAGCCCTCGCCCTCCCCGAAGATGAGCGGGTCCGTTTGGCGAGCGCGCTTCTGGACAGTCTCCACAGCGTCACGGGAGCGACACCGCTTGGGCCACCGAGATCGAGCGGCGCATTCAAGAGATCCGGGATGGCTCCGTCACCCTGACCGATGGTGAGACGGTGTTTCGCGATGCCCGCGAGCGGCTGCGTGCTCGCCGCCGCAGTTGAGCCATTCGTTCCGGTTCCATCCGGGAGCGCGCACCGAGTTCGACGCTGACACCGACTGGTACGAGACCCGTGGCCGCGGTGAGGACTTCATCTATGACGTAGAGGCAGCCGTCGCCAGCGTTTGCGAGCACCCCAGGCGCTGGCCGCTCTTCCCGCATATCGAGCGCGTGCTCAGCGTGCGCCGACGGGTGCTGCGGCGCCTTCCCTACTCGGTGGCGTACATCGTCGAGAACCAGGAGGTGGTGATCGTGGCGGTTGCCCACACGAGGCGACGCCCGGGTATTGGCTGTCCCGGGTGATGCTGGAGGTGACGCCCGGAGGGCAGTAAATCCAGGACGATGAGCGAGCGATGATCTCGAAATAGTGATCCCATCTGCTTCCCACTCTCTCCCCGTGGGGTGTCTCCCCGGGCAGAAACCGCGGAGGAGAACCGATGGACATCCCCACCTTGCCGGCGTTCGCGCTGATCGTCGGCTCCAACCGGGCCGGCCCGGGGCAGCAGCCGCTCTCGTACGCGGTCGATGACGCCCACCGGGTGCAGGCTGTGCTCCACGAGCTGGGCGGCTACCACCCGACCGACACGGTGCTGCTCGACGATCCCCACGCCGACGATCTCATGGCGGCCCTGGACGATCTCGACGACCGCGTGCCTGACGGCGCGACCTTCCTGTTCTACTACTCGGGCCACGCCCGCGCAGCGGCCCTGAACCTGGGGCCCGAAGAGATCCCCCTCGATCTGCTGCGCGATCGTCTGGAGGCGATGGGCGCACAGCTCACCCTGGTGGTGCTGGACGCCTGCCAGGCGGGGGCGATCAGCGGGATCAAGGGCGCGGCGCCGGCCGCGGACTTCTCGCACGCGTCGGTCGCGGGCCTGGAGATGGCGGGCACCGCGGTGATGGCGTCGAGCACGGCCCGGGAGCTGTCCCAGGAGAGCGAAGATCTGGGTGGCTCGTACTTCACGCACCACCTGGTCACGGGCTTGCGCGGCGCCGCCGATCGCGATCGCGACGGGCAGGTGACGCTGAGCGAGGCCTACGGCTACGCCTACCACCGCACCCTGGTCGCGACGGCCGCCACGGCCATCGGTCGTCAGCACGCCACCCTCGAGACGGCCCTGGCGGGGCTGGGTGAGGCGGTGATCACGCGCCCCCGGCAGGCCAGCGCGCAGCTCGCGTTTCCCGAAGATCTATCCGGGGAGCTGCTGGTCGCCGATCACACCAGCGGGAAGGTCGCCGCGGAGCTGCTCAAGAGCCCGGGCTCGCCGCTCACCCTCGCGCTGCCTCCCGGGCCGTACCAGGTGCTGATGCGCGACGGCGCCATCCACGCGCGCTGCGACGTGGCGCTGGACGAGGGCGTGGTGGCGATCCTGCATCCCGAGGACTGCGTGGAGGTCGACCCCCGCGACGAGCGCTCCAAGGGTGACAGCCGGCTGGAGCGCGTCATGGTGGAGCTGGCGGTGGGCGTCGCTGGCCGGCGCGACGACGGCTTCAACCAGACGCTCGACGACTTCGGCTTCAGTCGATCCGACGAGCAGCTCTTCACGCCGGTGTTCTCGGGGGCGGCGGCGTGGTCATTCCTCCCGCGCCTGTCTCTCGTGCTCACGGTGAGCGATCTGGAGACGAGCGCGTATCAGCGCGCGGTCAAGGGGCTGGACGGCGCCACCGTGACGCAGGACTTCTCCTGGACTACCTGGCGGACGGCGCTCTCGGCGCGGGGCAGCCTGCCGCTGCTGGACGGCTGGTTGGTGCCCTACGGGCAGGTGGGCGGCGGTCCGGCGCTGGGGATCACGCACTACGTCGATCACGACACCGACCAGCCCGAGCGACACCTGGGGCTGCACCTCGCCGCCGCTGGCGGGCTCCAGCTCATGCCGAACATCAAGGGGTGGCGGCACCTGGGCGGCTTCATTCAGATCGAGACGACGTCGGCCCGGGTGGTCGAGAACCTGGTGGGCGATGTCCACGACAGCGGCGGCGCCGCGTTGACGCTGGGCCTGCGGGCCGGAGGTTGAGATGAAGAAGAACCGAACACTGGTGATCCTCGCGACCGCGTGGGCCCTTGGCGGGGTGGACTCCTGCGGCGAAGACCTGATCGCCGACTCGGGGTTCGACCTGTGGTGCGGCGATGAGCTGTGCGGCTGGGAGATCGAGTCTGGAGACGTGGCGGCGGTGCCCACCTGGCACAGCGAAGACCTCGGCGCGTCGATGGTGGGCGATCCGGTGGCGATCTCCCAGGCCACCGAGCACACCGAGGCGGACGCGCAGTGCATCCTGTTCTCTCTGCTGGCGGACGTCGGCGAGGGCGCCTCGCTGACGCTGGAGCTGGACTTCGGCGACGATGGGGTCGCGGAGTACAGCCACCCGCTGCCCGCCGATGACTGGGCGCCGGCCGGCTACTTCATCACGCCGCCCGTGGCGTTCGACGGGATCCGCTTCCGGCTGCGCAAGAGCGGCAGCGGCGAGGCGGTGATCGCCCAGCTCCGCGCGCAGGTCGAAGATCCCGCCAACTGCACCGAGCCGCCGCTGGACACAGATGGCGACGGCTGAGTGGAGCTCTACCGCCGCTACGGTCCGGCGCTCCGTCGCAAGTGCGAGCGCATGCTCGGGAGCCGTCAAGACGCCGAGGACATCGTGCAGGAGCTGTTCACCGACTTGCTTCGGAAGGGGCTGCTGCGGAAGGGGGGCGCTGACGTGACGCTGCCGTATCTGTACCAGGCGGCCACGCGCCGCAGCCTGAACCGCATCCGGGATCGGCGGCGCCGGCAGGAGCTGCTCGACCGCCACGGAGACCTGCTGATCGGCGGCGGACCGGGCGGTCCCGAGGATCGGGTGGTCTCGCTGGATCTGCTGTGTCGGCTGGTCGATCGGCTGGATCGCCGGTCTGCCGAGATCGTGGTGTACCGCTACGCCGATCGCATGACGGGCGCGGAGATCGCCCAGGTCACGGGAATCAGCCGCCGAGCGGTCACAGCGCGGCTGACCCGCGTACGCGCAGAGTTGGAGCGGCTGGCCGGGGAGACGCCATGAGCACCTGTGAGACGCCGGTCTCCTGGCTGGCTTTGGAGCGCTACCACCTGGGCGAGCTGGCTGCGGTAGAGCGCGCAGGACTGGACGCTCACCTGCAGCGCTGCACGAGCTGCGCGGCGAGTCTGCGGGAGATCGACGCTGATACGCGGCCCCTTCCCGCCCTGCCAGATGTCTCGCCGGGTTGGCTTGACCTGCGCCGTCTGGATTGGAACTGGACGAGTCTACGCTGGCTGGTGCTGTTGGCCGCTCCTGCGCTGGCCGGACTGCTACTCGCGATCGTCCCCGAGCGACCGCAGGCCTCCCCTGCCTGGGAGGCGAAGACAACCTGGAAGGGCGGCGAATTGGCGATCTCGTTGGTGCGTGAGCGAGACGGCCGCACCTCTGCTGATCCCACGACCTTCCAGGACGGGGACCGCTTCAAGGTGCTGCTCACCACGCCGGTGGACGTGACGTGGATCGTGGAGATCACCCAGGAGGAGGAGGTGTTCACGCCGCTGGGCTCCGGCGAGGTGACGGCGCAGAATCTGGCGCCGCTGGCGGGGGCCTTCGCGCTCACAGGCGACGCTCCCGCGACGGTCTGCGCGGTGGTGGACGAGAACGTGCGAGTCTGCGCGCTCCTGTGGCCCGAGCGCCGGTAGCGCGCGGAAGTCCGCGTTCTATCTCAGACGTGCGTAGACTCGCGACGGCCGATGAGATGGTGGGCCTGCAGGACAGCGCCAGCGGAGCAGGGACATCGCGACCTCCCCTGGTATAGTCACGCATGGCCCCGCGTTTCGCCAGCCTGCTGCTGCTGATCGCCTGCGCTGGCAAGGGCGCCGAGACCGGCAGTCCCGCCTCGTCGGACACCGGCGACACCGCCGCGTCCACCGCTCCCACAGACGCGGATGCCGACGGCTACACGTCCGATGTGGACTGCGATGACGACGATCCGGACATCCACCCCGGCGCGCTCGAGGTGTGCAACGGCGCGGACGATGACTGTGACGGTGCGCTCGACGACGACGATCCGGACATCTCCGGCGCGCTGACCTGGTACCAGGACGCCGACGGAGATGGCAGCGGCGTCGCCAATTTCACGACGCGGGGATGCACCGCACCCGACGGCTACGTAGACAATGCCGACGACTGCGACGACGAGGACGCGAACATCCACCTGGGGGCCGTGGAGATCTGCGGGGGTGTCGACGAGGACTGCGACGGCTTGATCGACGAGGCTGATCCCGATCTGACCGATCTCGACACCTGGTACACCGACGCCGACGGCGACGGGTGGGGAGATGAAGACACCGCGCAGTCCACCTGCGCCGCCCCCTCCGGGACTGTCGAGACGCCGGGGGATTGCGACGACTCAAACGCCGACATCCGCCCCGATGGTGTCGAGACGTGCTCCGGCGTAGACGACGACTGCGACGATCTGACCGACGAGGAGGACCCGGATCTGACCGATCTCGACACCTGGTACGCCGACGCGGACGGTGACGGGTTCGGAGACGCCGACACCAGCGTGACGGCGTGCGCTCCCCCCAGCGGGTACGGCACAGACGCGACGGATTGCGATGATACGTCCGCGGCGGTGTACCCGGGCGCGGTTGAGGTCTGTGACTCTGCGCTGGATAACGACTGCGATGGGCTCGCCGACGACGATGATCCTGCGCTGGACAGCTCCACAGCGACCACATGGTATCGCGACAGTGACGGCGACGGGCACGGTGACGCCAGTGATTCGACGCTATCCTGCGTCGCGCCGAGCGGGTACGTCGAGAGCGACGGTGACTGCGATGACACTGACAGCGCCGTGAGCCCCGACGCCACCGAGACCTGCAACGACACCGACGATGACTGCGACGGCGACATCGATGAGGAGGCGTCGGACGGGATGATGTGGTACGCCGACGCCGACTCGGACGGCTACGGAGACCCTGCGGCGTCCGCCTGGACGTGCAGCCAGCCCAGCGGGTATGTCTCCAACGACGACGACTGCGATGACTCGACGGATATGGCGCGGCCCGGGCGCGGCGAGGTCTGCGACGGCCTGGACAATGACTGCGACGGTGACGTGGACGAGGAGGCGGCAGACGCCGACCCCTGGTACGCCGACAACGACGGCGACGGGTATGGTGACGCCACGTCGGTGATCCACTCTTGCGATGCGGTCACCGGGTATGTGGCCAACCCTGAAGACTGTGACGACACCAACCCGTCGGTGGGAGACTGCAACTGAGAGAGATGGGAGCGCGGTCAAGCGCGAGCGCGGAGCCGCAGGATCGCGTACAGCAGGGGGCCCGCCGAGCCGGTGGTGGCGGTCAGCGCCACAAAGGGCCAGGGGTTGACGCCGCGGGCTCGGGCGTCGCTCCACATCCAGGCCGTGGCGACGCCGAGGGCGATCAGCAGATCGAACGTGAGCAGGCCGGTCACCGGGTTGTCCATCAGGGGCTCGATCCAACCCAGCGGACCGTACGTGACGAGCACGTAGGCGGTGAGCGCGAGGAAGTCGAAGAGGACGAGGGCGAGGACGGCGGGGAGGACGCGGGTGCGCATCGGGGGCTCCAGTTGTGGGGTTGTCTTCTGGGAATGCACGCACCGTGCCAGGCCCGAAATGGGCGACTTCGGGCGTTCTCACGGCGGCTGTGTTGCAGATCTGCAACGCGCATGTTGCAGCCGCGCCACATCTGCGCCCCACACCGTGGCAGGGCGGGCCGTTTCGGCGTCGGTCCGGATCCTGCTATGTCTCCCCGCGATGTCCATCTCCGCGATGCCCCTCCCCCTCAAATGCGCGCTCGCGGGCGCGTCCCTCGGTCTGTTCGACACCGCGCTGATCATCGCCCTGGGGGTCGAGATGCAGGCCGCCGGGTACACCGTGACCCTGCCGGTGATGGCGCTGTTCACCGTCACCTACGGGGCGCTGGGCTTCGTCATCGGCCGGCTGCTTGAGGCGCAGGCCCAGCTCCGCGCCGATCGCGAGACGATCCGCGGTCAGGTGCAGGCGCTGGAGGCGGCCCAGGAGCGCCTCGTGCAGTCCGAGAAGCTGGCCGCGCTGGGGCGCATGGCCGCCAGCGTCGCCCACGAGGTGCGCAACCCCCTGGCGGTGATCCGCTCCAGCGCCGCGCTGCTCGGCGAAGACCTCCCCCCGGGTGGAGACGCCGCGGAGGCCGCGTCGTTCATCACGGGCGAGGTCGATCGGCTCGACGCCTACGTCACCCGCATCCTCGATCACGCGCGCCCGCTCTCTCTCGATCGCGGCCCTGTTCAGCTCGATGAGATCTGCCGGCAGGCCACGCTGCGCTGCGCCGATCTCACGACGGCCGAGATCAGCGGCGCGGCCCCCGCGCTGGTCGGCGACGCCGATCTGCTCGTTCGCCTGGTGCTCGGTCTGCTGACCAACGCCGTGCAGGCCGGGGCGCGGCGCGTCGAGCTGGTCCTGGGTGGGGAGGCAAGGGGGGCCTGGCTGGAGATCCGCGACGACGGCCCGGGGATCCCCTCCGCTGAGCGCGCGCAGATCTTCGAGCCCTTCTTCACCACCCGGGCTCAGGGCACGGGGCTGGGGCTCGCCATCGCGCGACGCATCGCCGAAGCCCACGGCGGCACCCTGGAGCTGCGCGCCCGGTCTGCTCCAGGCGCGCTGTTCTGCCTGACCTTGCCGGTGACTCCATGATCCCTGCCCACATCGCCGTGATCGACGATGAGTCCCGGATGGCCCGCGTGCTGGCGATGGTGCTGCGGCGGGACGGCCACCAGGTCACCCCCTGGACCGATCCCGTCGCCTTCCTGGCCCACCACGAGGCCGAGCGCGACGCCGATCTGGTCCTCACCGATCTGAAGATGCCCGGGATGGACGGTGTGACCCTGCTGGCGCGGCTGCGCGCCGTAGATCCGGAGCTGCCGGTGCTGCTGATCACAGCGCATGCGACCGTGGACACCGCGGTCGCTGCGCTCAAGCAGGGGGCGGCGGACTACCTGCGCAAGCCCGTGGACAACGACGCCTGCCGCCGCGCGGTGCGGCGCGCGCTGGAGCACACCGCGCTGGCCCGGGAGAACCGGTATCTGCGCGCCCAGGTTCAGCAGCGGTTCGGACTGGACGGAATCGTGGCCGAGAGCCCGGCCATGGTGGCGGTGCTGGAGATGGCGCGGCGGGCGGCGAGGAGCCGGTCCACGGTGCTGATCACAGGAGAGAGCGGCACCGGCAAGGAGGTCGTTGCGCGGGCGATCCATGTCCACAGCGATCGGGTGGGCGGTCCGTTCGAGGCGATCAACTGCAAGGCCCTGAGCGCCGGCGTGCTGGAGAGCGAGCTGTTCGGCCACGAGAAGGGGGCGTTCACCGGCGCCGGACGGACCCGTCCCGGGCTGTTCGAGCGCGCCGAGGGGGGCACGCTGTTTCTGGACGAGCTGGGTGAGATCGACGCGGACTTCCAGGGCAAGCTGCTGCGCGCGCTCCAGGAGCGGTCGATCCGGCGGGTGGGCGGCGATCGCGAGCGGCTGGTGGACGTGCGGGTGGTCGCCGCCACCAACCGCGATCTGCCGGCCGAGGTGGCCGCCGGGCGCTTTCGCGAGGATCTGTACTACCGACTGGCCGTCATCCCGCTGCACCTGCCGCCGCTCCGCGAGCGTCCCGAGGACGTGCTCCCGCTGGCGCGGCTGTTTCTGCACCGGTTCGCCGCCGAGCAGGGGCGGGTGATGACCGGGATGTCCGGCGCCGCTGTCGCCTGGCTCAAGGGCCAACCCTGGCCGGGGAACGTGCGCGAGCTGAGCAACGCCATCGAGCGGGCGGTCGTGCTCGCGCGGGATCCCGAGATCGACGTCGACGATCTGGCTCCTTTTTCTGTTGGTCCTCAATCGGTTGGTGGAGGGCCGGCGGGACGGGCTGAGCCCGCGGAGCCGCTCCATGTGTTCCTCGACCGAATGGCAATTCAGCGAATCGAGCAGGCGCTGGCTGACGCGAGCGGGGTACGCCAGGAGGCGGCGCGCTTGCTGGGAGTGGAGCGTACGACGCTTTACCGTCTCATGCGGCGATACGGTGTCACCGTTTAGGCCGCCACCTACAGGCGGAACAGCATCCAGGTCGCCAGCCCGGTGGTGATCACCCCCGCGCCGATGGCCGCCCCTCCGCTGATGTTCGCCCAGCGCTTGTACTCGTCGAGGTCTCCGTACGCGCTCGCCGGGGAGTGGAAGCGGTTGTAGTAGATC